>DATIOS010000158.1:0-5178 GCA_035472915.1 Thermoanaerobaculia bacterium | reverse complement strand
TCTTGAAGCGGACGGCGAACGGCTTGCCGGCGGCGAGACGGCCCGCGATGTCCTCTTTCGTCAGATTGAGGCAGGTGCGGGGATAGCGGAAGGAGCCGCCCTGTTTCTCGGCCTCCTTGCGCTGGGCGTCCAGCTCCTCGGGAGAACAGAAGCAACGATAGGCCTTGCCCGTGGAGAGCAGCACCTCGGCGCGCTCGTGGTGGCGGCTGAGCCGCTCGCTCTGCAGGAACGGCCCCTCGTCCCAGACGACGCCGATCCAGGCCAGGGCGGACTGGATCTGGCGGGTCATCGCCTCGTCGGAGCGCTCCTTGTCGGTATCTTCGATGCGTAGGACGAAGGCGCCGCCCACGCTCTGCCGCAGCAGGTCGTTGTAGATCGCCGTGCGGGCTCCACCCACGTGCAGAAAGCCGGTGGGCGACGGAGCGAAACGGACCCGAACGGGTCCCTGGATCTCGATGCTCATGATGACTGGAATCCTCTGGGCGGTTGAGTCTGCTCCCAAACGGGGGAGGGGACGAACGCGTCACGCTATCACGGGGCTAAAGGTGTCTCAATGCGCAGGACAAGCCTGAAACATCCTGCCCCGGCATCGCGTAGCTCCCTCTTGTAGAGAGTACGGAGGAACGCGATGACGACCCAACCCAATCCCACGACCTGGATCGACGACCTCGGACGCGACGTGCGTTTCGGATTGCGGTCCCTCCTCCGCTCGCCGGCCTTCACGGTGGTGGCCATCCTCTGCCTCGCCCTCGGCATCGGCGCCAACGCGGCGATCTTCAGCGTCCTCAACGCGGTTCTGCTGCGCCCGCTTCCCTATCCCGAACCGGAACGCCTCGTCCGCCTCTGGGAGTCAATGGACAACTTTACGGGCACGGTCTCCGTTCCCAACTATCGCGACTGGGTTCAGCAGCAGACGGGCTTCGAGCAGCTCGCGGCGTGGCGGCGGGGAAGCGTCAATCTCCAGGGGACGGGCGAGCCCGAGCGCATCCGCTCGGTCGAGTCCACGCCGAACCTGTTCTCGGTTCTCGGCCGCAGCCCGCGGCTCGGCCGCGTCTTCGATCCGGCGCGGGACGAGCCCGGCAAGACGCAGGTCGCCGTGGTCTCGGAAGGACTGTGGCGGACGCGCTTCGGCGCCGATTCCGGAGTCGTGGGCCGCACTCTCCGGCTCGACGGCAAGCAGTACGAGGTGATCGGCGTCATGCCCCCGTCGTTCGATTTTCCTCCCGGCTGGTCCAAGACCGACGTGTGGTTGCTCTACGTGCCCAGCTCGGATGACCTCCGCCAGCGTGGAAACCACTTCCTGAACGTCGGCGGCCGCCTGAAACGCGGGGTGAGTCTCGAGCAGGCCACGGCCCAGCTCAAGACGGTGGCGGCACTCATCGCAAAGCAACATCCGGCTGAACAGGCAGGCCGGAGCGTGAAGGCTCTGCATTTCCAGGAAGCGGTGGTGGGCAATGTGCGGCCGGCGCTGCTGATCCTCTTCGGCGCCGTCGGCCTGGTGCTGCTCATCGCCTGCGCCAACGTCGCCAACCTCCTTCTCGCCCGCGCCGCCGTGCGCCAGCGGGAGGTGGCGATCCGTTTGGCTCTGGGAGCCGGCCGGTCGCGGCTCATACGGCAGTTTCTGGTCGAGAGCCTGGTGCTGGCTTTCGCCGGCTCCATCCTGGGCCTCCTGCTGGCACGCCTGAGCCTCGCGGGCCTCGCGCCGCTCGCCGAGGGCGCTCTCCCCCTGGCGGGCGGCGTCCCTCTGGACTTCCGGGTGTTCATCTTCCTTCTCGGCGTGGCGTTGGTGAGCGGCCTCGCCTTCGGCATCGTGCCGGCCTTGCAAGCGGCGCGCGGCGACCTGCGCGACAGCCTGACCGAGGCCGGCAAGGCCACCTCGGGCAGCGGCCAGCAGCGCTTTCGCAGCGTCCTGGTGGTGATCGAGATCGCCGTCACCCTCGTCCTGCTGGTGGGCGCCGGCCTGCTGATGCGCGGGTTCCGCAACCTGAGCGGCACGGAGCCGGGACTCGTGGCGCGCAACGTCCTCACCGCCCACATGGCGATTCCGGCGCCGCAGCTTCCGGCGGCGACGGCGCGGACGTTCCGGCCCGTGCTCGAAGCCGTGCGCCGGCTCCCGGGCGTACGCGCCGCAGCAGTGGTCTCCATTCTGCCCATCCAGAACGCCTGGACGAACGGCAACTACATCGTCGTGGGCCGCCCAGCCCCGCCGCCGGGCAAGGAGCCGATGGCCGAGATCCGGGTCACCAGCCCGCAGTTCTTCCAGGTACTCGGCATTCCCATTCAGAGGGGGCGCGACTTCCTGGAGCGGGACGGAGAGAACGGCTCGCTGATGGTAATCGTCAATCACGCCTTCGTCCGCAAGACCTTCAAAGATACGGACGCCATCGGCCAACGGCTGAGCTTCGGCGGCAAGAAGGAGTACACGATCGTCGGCGTGGTGGGCGACGTACGGCAGGCGGGGCTCGGACAGCAGCCGATGGCTGAGATCTACTTCCCCTACGGCGAGACGGACCATTCGAACCTGCTCGACGACGCAAGCCTGGCGGTGCAGACGGACGGCCCGCCCGGAAACCTGGCCGGCCCCATCCGCGAGGCGGTGCGCGGCGTCGATCCGGGACTGCCCCTCTACCAGGTGCTCACCATGGAAGAGGTGATCGACCAGTCGCTCGCCGGCCACCGGCTCAACCTCTGGCTGCTCGGCATCTTCGCGGGCATCGCCCTCGTGCTCTCGGCCGCGGGGCTCTACGGCGTGATCTCGTACCTGGTAGCGCAGCGCACGCGGGAGATTGGCGTCCGCGTGGCCCTCGGCGCCCAGAAATGGGACGTCATCGGGTTGGTGATGCGCCAGGGCGCCGCGCTGGCGGCAGGCGGCATCGCCCTTGGCCTGCTGGGAGCCCTGGGCCTCACCCGGGTCCTCGAAAGCCTGCTTTACGGCGTCAGCTCCCGCGATCCCCTCACCTACGCGGCCCTTGCCGCCCTCTTCGCCGCCGTGGCCCTGATTGCCACCTGGCTGCCTGCGGCGCGGGCGTCGAGGGTGGAACCTATTCTGGCGATTCGGAACGAGTAGGGACACCCTGAGCCCTCCGAGGGCCCCCGCCCAAGATCCTCATCACCCTGGCCCTCTTCTCCCGACCCCCTCGCCCCCCTCGCCGGGAGAAGAGGGAGAACAGCCAGACCGCCTCAGCCGGATTCCCCTCTCCCGGGGAGGGGGATGGGGAGGTCGGGAGAGGGGCAGGGGTGAGGGTCTTGGGCGGGGGAGCGCGCCGGGAGAAGAGGGCCGGGGTGATGAGGGTTTCTGTCCTTGTTCCTGCCTGTGGCACAATCCGGAGTTTCGAAACGGGGGAGGGACCTCTTTTGCGTCGAGTCGGCATCTTTGGTTGGGGCATTGTCGCGCCCCGGTCGCCCAATATCGCGGCTTTCGCAGACAACCTGTCGTCCTCGGAGAGCTGGCTGGAGCCCTTCAATGGCTTCGGTCCGGATAACTTCCTGGTAGGTATCCCACAGTTTTCCTTCGAGGAGTACCGCGGCTGGATCGCGGAGCGCTTCCCGCCTTCTCGCTTCCACTCCTTGACGGAGAAGATGGATCTGCCGGTGCGCTACGCCATCGGCTCCTTCATTCAGGCCCTGGGGCAGAACCCTGGCCTGGAGCAGGAGCTGCGGAGCCTCGGGACCGCCGCTCACGTCTACATGGGGACGGGCATCGGTTGCGTCGACACCGTTTCCCAGCAGACCCGCCTGCTCGACCGTGGCCAGCGCCGTTGGGACCGTTTCTGGGCTGAGCGCAACCCCGCGCTTCAGGAGCACCGGACGCGGGGCGGCGAAGCTCCGCCCCTGCCGGACACCGCGCCTCCCGATCCAGAGACGGTGACCGATCCCGAGGACCGCTACGAGGCCGAGGCCGCCTGGTGGCACTATTGGGCCGCCACTTCGCCCGATCTGCCGCGCTATCTGCAGGAGCTCGCCGCCATCGAGGCGCTCAACGTCCAGGGCGAGATCGAGCGGGGCAAGGTGAGGGTGCTCAAGGAGAAGCAGCGCCAGCTCCGGCAACTTCAGGAGTGCTGGCAGACGCCACAGCCGCCCTGGCAGTCGGTGTCGGCCAACCTGGTGTGGAACATCTGGAACACGCCGGCCTCGCAGATCTCCATGCTCGGCCACATCACCGGCCTCGCCTTCGCGCCGGTGGGCGCCTGCTCGACGTTCGGCGTCTGCCTCAAGCTGGGGATGGACGCCATCCGCCGCGGCGAGGCCAAGGCGGTGGTGGTGGGAGCCACCGATCCGCCGCCGCTCGCCCTCTCGGTGAGCGCCTTCTACTCGGCCCGGGTGATCTCGGCCGACGCCTCGGTCTCCAAGCCGCTGACCGGCCTGCGCGGCACCCACGTGGCCGGCGGCTCGGTCCTCTGGATCCTCGGCGACCATGAGTACATGACGGCGAAAGGCTTCAAGCCGCTGGGCATGGAGCCGGTGTCCGTGGGCGTCAGCTCGGACGCCGACCACATCATCACTCCCTCGGTGGAAGGTCCGTCGGCGGCGATCCGCAATGCCCTCGCCGAGGCGGGCGTCCGGCCGGAGGAGATGGCCACCTGGGACCTTCACGCCACGGCCACGCCCGGCGACTACCGGGAGATCGAGACCCTGCGCGGCGTGCTTCCCGACTCGGTGCTGGTGACGGCTCGCAAGGGCACCTTCGGCCACGGCATGTCGGCCGGCGGTGGCTGGGAGCTGACGGCGCAGTACCTTGGGTACGAGCGCGGCCGCCTCTACCCGACGCCCCTCCACCGGCCGGAGCTCAACGAAGAGATCGAACGGCTCCACAGCGCCTACGTCTTCGACGAGCCCTGCGAGGCCACAAAAGGCGCCGCCGGCAAGCTCTCCATGGGAATCGGCGGCATCAACGCGTGCGTGATCTCGCGGCCTTGGTAGGAGGAAGCGCTCCAACCGATCCGACCCGCGAAGCACAGCGGGACGGCGTGCACGCCGCCGAACCCTCACTCCCCCAGCCCCTCTCTCCCAGCCTCCCCCCCGCCTGACGGGAGAGAGGGGAGCCAAACAAGAAGGCCCGTTCTTTTCTGTTTTTGGCTAACCTCTCCCTCTTCTCCCGTCAGGCGGGGGGGAGGCTGGGAGAAGAGGGCCGGGGTGATGAGGGCTTCGGAGCGTCTACCGCCCCTTCTCCTTCTGCCC
>DATIOS010000157.1:0-4780 GCA_035472915.1 Thermoanaerobaculia bacterium | reverse complement strand
GATGTGCTGCTCGACGTGATGTCGCACTACGATCAGGCGGCGCAGGAGCGGCCGGGCGCTCTGTTTCGCGATCCTTTCGGTCTTGACCTGTCGCAGGCCTATCTTCGCCAGCGGCTGATCGTTCGCGGGCTCACTCGAGGTGTGGCTCCCGATCCTCTCGGATTGGACGCGACCCTTCTGGAGATCGCGGGAATCGTAGCGAAGTCCTGCAGCCCGCCTGCGACGCGGCGTGCCACGGCCGTCGAATCCTCGCGGACGCGCCGGCGCTATGTCCACGACGCCCAATTGATCCTTCAGAAAAGGTTTCGGGAGCGCTTCCGTCTGGAGGACGTCGCTCGCGAGCTCTACGTCTCACCTTTCCATCTGTGCCGGCTGTTCAAGGAGGAGGCGGGGATTCCCATGCACCGCTATGTGAACCGTTTGCGGCTGCGGGAATCGCTGGAGCAGTTGACCGCAGGGGCAGATCTCACCGCGCTTGCCTTGAGCCTCGGCTTCGCCGGTCACAGCCACTTCACCACCGCCTTCCGTAAGGAGTTCGGCGTGTCGCCGTCCGAGGTCCGGCGTCGGGCCAGCGCCTCGCTTCTCGCCGAGTTGCGGACGACGTTGGCCTAGCTGGAGCGCGGTTGCCGGCGAGCTTGACGGGCCGGGGCCGCCGCCGGCAGCTTGAGGCAGTCGAGGACCTGGCTCCAGCGAGGGTCAGATTGCAAGGGGTCGAACAACGGCTCGACGGCCGCGTAGGGTGCTGCCCAGTTCTCCGGACTGCAGTCCGAGGTCAACAGGTCGAGCGCCCGGTTGCGGTCTCCCAGCATCAGGGCATTTTTCGCTTGGGAATAGCTGTCGGCGATCCCTTTTCGCGTCTGCTCGTGGAGCCTTTGCTCGCGGAGCGGCCAGAAGTCATCCACGGTGCGCAGCCCGGCGGCTCGCTGGGGTCCGCTGAAGATCTCTTCCATTCCCCTCACCGCTTTCAGCGCCGTGTCCCGGTCGCCCAGTTTCAAGGCGCAATTGAGCAGCGTGTCCAAGGCGCTGTTCTTGGCCCTCTTGGCGCCGTCGGTGGTGACGGCCGCATTGAGCGAGTAGAGCTCGAGGGTGGCCGGTATCTCGCGCATCGCATCCAGGTATCTGCGGTCCAGGTAGAGGTACCAGGCGAAAGCGGCGCCGAGCTCCATCGAGGCGGGATTGAGCTCGCGGGCCCGCCGCACGGCCGCGATCGCTTCGGTGGGACGGCCGAGGGCCATGAGGTAAAAGGAGTAGGCGCTGTAGGCGTTGGCGCTCCCGGGATTGAGGGCCAGGGCCCGCCGATACTCCCGTCCCGCGCCTTCCCAGTCGAGGTTGTGACGGAAGAGGACCTGCGCCACGGCGACGTGGGATTCGGCCAGATCGGGGTCGAGCGTGAGAGCCCGGCGGGCGGCGGTCTCCGTCTCGGCAACTTGGGCCCGAATCCGGACGCGGCAAAGGGTGAGCTCGGCCCAGGCCGGAGCAAAGCCCGAGTCCAGGTCAGTGGCTTTCTGGAAGGCGGTCGCCGCCTGTTCGTATTGCATCTGATGGCGGAAGGAGACTCCCCGGAGATAGGCCTCGTAGGCGGCGGGGGCCGGCTTCGGTTTCGCCGGCCGGATCGCCGGCGGTGAGAGCTTGAGCGCCCGGGCGACTTCGCGGGCGACCTGACCGTAGACGAGAGGCGCGTCCTGGAGCTCGACCTCGAAGCTTCGACTCCAAAGCTTCTCTCCGCCGCCGCTCCGCGCCAGAGCCACGTTGAGCCGCAGCCCCTGAGCCGAGGGCGACGCTTCGCCGGTGAGGATCACGTTGGCTTGCAGGTCGCGCTCGATCTCCGGGAGCTTTCTCCCGGCGTAGGCCTGTGCCGTAAAAGGGGCGATGACGTCGATCTCGCGGGACAACTGACGTGTCAGCTCCACGGTGAGCGCGTCGGTCAGGCCGCCGCAGACTTGGCGGTCGGCGGGCTCCTGGCCGCGGCAGCCCAGGGGGAGGACCGCCAACCGCGGTCTGAACGCGACCTGTCCGATGCGGCTGCCGACCAGCAGGGTCAGCAGGACGAGCAGGGCGAGGCTCGCGCTGACCGTGCCGAGGCGCGACCGGCGCAGCCTCATCTGAGTTGGAGGAGTCGGAGGGGCCAGCTTGGACGGCTCGCCGGCTTCCGGAACGAGATTCACCGGCTTCAGGAAACGATACCCACGGCGGGGGACGGTCTCGATAAAGCTCGGCCGGGTCGCGGAGTCCCCGAGTGCCCGGCGGATTTCCTTGATGCAGAAGTTGATGCTGGCGTCGGAATCGACGTAGGAATCTCCCCAGCCGAGCCGGCGGATCTCCTCGCGGCTGACGACCTCGCCGGAGCGGCGGGCAAGGATCTCCAGGATCCTGGCAGGCTGTGGCTGAAGCTTGACCGGCGAGCCGGTCCGCCGGAGCTCGCCGCTGTCGAGCTGCAGCTCGAAGTCTTCGAAAAGAAGGCGCGGCGGACCCTTCTCTCCGGGACCCTGTCCGTGGGAAAGATTCATCGTCACCGTGATCGTCACCTTACTTGTACGTAGAACGACCCAAGAGTGTTTGTGAGCGCCGGCAAGGTTTGCTCGAGGACGCCGCTCAGGAAGAGTCTCATCGTCTCCTCATCGTCCGCTCATGGCGAATTTCCTTTGTGAGCTCTAGCGTGAGGAGATGAGCGATACACAAGATCTCACTCACGATGGTAAGGCTTTGAAGTTCTCTGGAAACCCTGTCGGCTGGCTCTACCGGGGCCACGGAGTAGGCGTCACCGTTTGGGACTGCACGGGCGGCCGGCGGGAGCTTTCAGACGAGACGAGGCAGCCCTGGCACGTCGTCTCCTTCGTCCACTCAGGGGCCTTCGTGCTCCATACGGCGGGCCGCACCGCGGTGATCGACGCGACGTCGGTTCTGCTGTACAACCCGGGAGATTCCTACCGCACCGAGCATCCCTTTGGCTGCCACGACCGCGGCAGTGCGATCGCCGTGAGCCACGAGCTGTTGCTCGAAGTCCTGGCCGACCACGATCCGGCGGCGCAGGAGCGGCCGCAGGCCCTCTTCCGCCACGCCTTCGCCCACGGCTTCTCGCGAGCCTGCCTGTTGCAGCGCCGGTTGATCCGCGGTCTAAAGGGAAAGGAGGCGCCGGAGCCGCTGGCGGTCGAAACCGCGGTCCTCGACGTGCTGGATGAGGTCGCCGCGGGGTGCTCCCGGCTCAGTGGGACCAGCACTCCCCACCATGACTCGTCGCGGGCACGCCGGGACTACGTGCAGGACGCGAAGGCCCTCCTCCAGCAGCGATTTCGCGAGCCGCTGGGGCTGGGCGATATCGCCCGCGCCCTCTACGTCTCGACCTTCCACCTGTGCCGGCTCTTCAAGGAGGAGACCGGCATGCCGATTCACCGCTATCTCAACCGGTTGCGGTTGCGGGAGGCGCTGGAGCGGATCGCGGCCGGCGAGACCGGCCTCACCGAGCTCGCGCTGAGCGTCGGCTTCTCGTGTCACAGCCATTTCACCCGGGCGTTCTGCCGGGAGTTCGGCGTGCCGCCCTCGGAGGTCAGGCGTCTGGCGGGGTGAAGCGCGTCATTCCCAGGGGATGTCCGGCATCCGTAGCCGCTCGACCTCGCGGCCGTCCTCGATCACGGTGCGCTGGAGGATTTCCTCCACGTCTTCCACCGTCACCGCCCGGTACCAGAGATTGAAGGGCCAGACCGCGACGGTGATCCCCTGGCTGCAGTGCTTGAGGCAGCCGGTGCGGGTGACCATGACGCGGTCGCGAATGCCGAGCTCCTTCACCCGGTCCTTGAAGCGGTGGTAGACGGCGAGCGAGCCGCGGACGCCGCAGCTCGGCTTCGGGCTGTCCTCCGGGCGCTCGTTGAGGCAGATGAGGATCTGGATCTGCGGTGCGGGCATGGGCGGATGATAGCCGACGGCGCGATCGTAAGCGCCCTAAGAGGCGGACCCTCCTAACGTTGCCTCCGCCTTCCCCCGCCCGAAGACCCTCACCCCTGCCCCTCTCCCGCCCCCTCCGCACCCCCCACACCGGGAGAGGGGTCGCGGTTGGAGCGTTCTTGCTTGTCTCCCTCTTCTCCCGGTGTGGGGGGTGCGGAGGGGGCGGGAGAAGAGGGCCGGGGTGATGAGGGTCTTGGGCGGGGGCGCTCGGGTCGGGGTGATGAGGGCCGGCGTCGGGATAGAATGCCCGGGTTTTCGAGGAGCCCGAATTGTCTCACCGCCTCGCCCTGGTCCTGCTGGCGATCGCCGCGCCTGCCGCCCTGCTCGCATTCTGCGTGAGCTGGAAGGCGGGACCGTGGATCGGCGCGATAGCCGCGATGTCCGGCGGCGTGATCCTGCCGCTCGCCCTGATGGTTCTGGGTGCGGCGCGGCGCGGCCGAATGGGCCGCCTGTGGCTGCCGCTCGGCGCGTTTGCATTGGTCTTCGCGGCCGGCTGGTGGGCGATCCTGGCGCTTCCCCAAGGCGGGCCGGACGTGGCGGGCCTGCCGCTGGCAACCGCGCTGATGATCTTCGTCCTCATTCCCCTGCCGCTGGTGGTCACGGGACTTGCCTACGCCCTCACCTTCGATCGTCTGGGCCTCGCACCGGAGGATCTGGAACGGGTCCGTGCGGCAAGGCGCCCCGGAACCCGGGTTGGCGGGGCGGAGACTTAGTTGCCGATTCTCGACCGCCCGCTGATCGTGCTGTCGGCGCTGGTCTATTTTCTCGCTTGCGGTGCGCTGGGGGTCTGGTCGTTGCGCCGCACGCGCAACGCCCGGGACTTCTGGGTGGCGGGGCAGGG
>DATIOS010000156.1:0-5346 GCA_035472915.1 Thermoanaerobaculia bacterium | reverse complement strand
CGCGGCAGGGAGGCCTTGATGTACTCCAGCAGCCGGGGGCCGTGGACGACTGTGCTCGAGCGCGAGTCCCGGCGGGAGCTGGAAGCGGCGCTCCTCGACATGCTGCCGTCGCGCCGCTGGTTCCGTAAAACGCGGTCGCTGAGCGGCCTGAGGATCGTCGAGATCGTTCCCCTCGGCACCGCCGCTGTGCTGGCGGTCGTGCGTGCCGACTTCACGGATGGCGAAGCGGAGACCTACTCTCTGCCGCTGGCCTTCGCTCCGGTCCTTGACGCCGGGAAGGCCGGACAGGTGATTTTGCGCCTCGAATCGGACTCGCCCTCAGCCACGGGCGTCCTTTTCGACCCGATGGGAGATCCGGAATTCGGCCGCTTTCTACTGGCCGGCTTCGAGCGCGGCGAGCGTTTTCGCAGCTCTTTGGGGGGGCTTGGCGAGCTGGTGATGAAAACGTCGCCCGCGTTTGCCGAGCTGCGCGGCGAGGGCGATCTCGAATCCTCCCTGCTGCGAGTGGAGCAGAGCAATACCTCGGTGGTGTTCGGCGACCGGCTGATCCTCAAGCTCTTCCGCAGATTGGAGTCGGGGATCAACCCGGACCTCGAGATCGGCCGTTTCCTGACCGAGGAGACCGACTTCCGGCACGTCCCGCGAGTGGCGGGCTGGATGGAGATCCGCGACCGGCCGTCGGAGCCCGTGGTCGTCGCCATGCTGCAAGAGTTGGTGGCGAACGAGGGGGACGCCTGGGCCTACACTCACGACGCTCTCGGCCGCTATTTCCTGCGTGTGCTGACGGGCTGGGGCACCGGCGAACGCGGTGTGGCGGAGATTCCCACCGGGTCTCTTCTGGAGCTGGCCGCGCTGGCGCCGGGACCGGAGGTCTTCGAGCGCATCGGCACCTACCTTCCCGCCGCTCGGCTGCTGGGCGAGCGTACCGCCGAGCTCCACATCGCGCTCGCCTCGGGGCGCGGCAGGGACTTCGCGCCCGAGCCCTTCTCGGAGCTCTACCAACGGTCGCTCTACGACTCGATGCGCACTCTCACGAAGCAGAGTTTGAGACTCCTCGCCCGCCATGTGGCCACACTGCCGGACGCCGATCGCGCCGCCGCCGAGAGCCTGCTGGCCGGCGAGGACGAGATCGTGGGCCGTTTCAAGCGGCTGCTCGCCCGCAAGGTCGCCGCCGGGCGCATCCGCACCCATGGGGACTATCATCTGGGCCGGATTCTTTTCACCGGCCGCGACTTCTTCATCCTCGACTTCGAGGGCGAACCGTCGCGGTCGCTGTCGGAGCAGCGGCTGAAGCGCTCGCCCTTGCGTGACGTTGCCGCTATGCTTCGCTCGTTCCAGTACGTGGCCTTTGCCAGGCTCTTCGAGGAGACAGCGGCTGGCGTGGCCTCAGGCGACCTGTTGCCGGAGCTGGAGCGGTGGGCGCTCTACTGGGAGCGGTGGGTGTCCGCGGCTTTCCTGCGGGCCTACTTCGACCGCGCTCGGGGGGCGTCATTCCTGCCGCCTTCCAGCGAGGAGAGGGCCCTTTTGCTCGACGCCTTCGGACTGGAGAAGGCGATGCAAGAGGTCGGGTATGAATTGAACAACCGGCCCGCCTGGCTGCGGATCCCCCTCCAGGGAATCCGTCAGATCCTGAGCGCCGGCTGAAAGGGAAAACCGGGGACGACGTTGCCGACCGAGCTCGAAGATCTGATGACCCTGGCCCGGATGTACGGGATCCAGACCGACTATCACGATGCCCTGGGCCGCTATGTCGTGGCCGGTCCGGAGTCTCTCTTTGGCACCCTGCAAGCCCTGCAAGTGCCGGTCGAAAGTTTCGCGGACGTGCCGGAAGCCACCGCGGAGCGGCGCCAGGAGCTTGCCCGCCGTCTGCTGGAGCCGGTGATCGTGGCCTGGGACGGCCATGCTCCCGGCATCGACCTGCGCCCCGGCAATGCCAGCGGCGTTGGCGGCTCGCTCGCCTACCACCTCGACCTCGAAAACGGCGAGCGGCGGGCGCAGATGATGGATCTCGCGAGCCTCCCAGAAGTGCCGCCGGCCCAGCACGGCGACCGGCCCGGCCGGCGGCTGATCCTCTCCGAGCCGCTGCCGCCCGGCTATCACCATCTCACGGTGGAGGTGGCCGGACACAGCGCCCGGTCGCTGATCCTTTCAGCGCCGAGGCACTGCTTCACGGGCGACGGCAAGCCCTTGTGGGGCGTCTTTCTCCCCCTCTACGCGCTGCGCACCTCGCGGAGCTGGGGCGCGGGCGACTTCTCGGACCTCGAATCTCTGGCCGAATGGACCGCGAGCCTCGGCGGCGGCGTGGTCGCGACCCTTCCGCTGCTCGCCGGCTTCCTCGACGAGCCGTACGAGCCCAGCCCCTATGCGCCGGCCTCTCGCCTGTTCTGGAACGAGCTTTACCTCGACCCTCGCCGGCTGCCGGAGATGGAGGACTGCGTCGCCGCCCGCCGCCTCGTCGAGTCCCCTGAGCTCCAGCGCGAGGTGGAGGTGCTGCGCACCGGTCCGCGGGTGGACTACTCGCGCCTGATGACGCTCAAGCGGCGGGTCCTGGAAGAGCTTGCCAACCGCTTCTTCTCGCGGCCCGGCACGCGCGAAGAGGAGTTCGCCCAGTTCGTGGCCGGCAAGCCCAACCTCGAAACCTACGCCGCCTTTCGCGCCGTGGGCGATCGCCGGGGCGAGCCGTGGCAATCCTGGCCCGAGCGGCTCCGCGAGGGATCTCTCGCTCCCGCCGACTACGACGAGGAGGACCATCGCTACTACTTGTGGACGCAGTGGGCCGCGGAGCAGCAGATGAGCGCCATGGCGCGGGAAGCGCGCAAGCGCGGACCGGGCCTCTATCTCGACCTCCCTCTCGGCTGCCATGGCAGCGCCTTCGACGTCTGGAAAGAGCGCGATCTCTTCGCCCAGGAGGCCTCGGCCGGCGCACCGCCGGACTCCCTGTTCACCCAGGGACAGGATTGGGGCTTTCCACCGCTTCAGCCCGAACGGTTGCGGGAGCGCGGCTATGACCATCTGATCGACTGCCTGCGCCATCACCTCGAGCACTCGGGCATCCTGCGCATCGATCACGTCATGCAGCTTCACCGGCTGTTCTGGATTCCTCGCGGCTTGAAAACCTCGGCCGGCGTTTACGTCACCTATCCGGCGGAGGAGCTGTACGCGGTGCTCGCGATCGAGAGCCACCGTCACCAGGCGATGATCGTCGGCGAGAATCTGGGGACGGTGCCGCCCCAGGTCTACGAGGCGATGAATCACCACCACGTCTACGGCATGTATGTCTTGCAGTACGAGCTGCAGCCCGGTCAGGGAGTGCGCGAGCCGCCGCCGAACACCGTGGCCAGCCTCAACACCCACGACATGCCCACCTTCGACGCCTTCTGCCAGGCGAAGGACGCGGACGACCTGCAGAGCCTCGGTTTCTTCACCCCCGAGCAGGCGCAGGACGCGCGCGAGCGGCGGGCGGCCATCCGCTGGATGCTGGAGGAGGCGCTGCCGCCGGAGGAGCGGGGGAAGGGCGCCGCCACCTACGAAGCCGTCCTGCGCCAGCGCCTGGAGCACCTGGCGGCCAGCCCGGCCCGCATGGTGCTGGTCAACCTGGAGGATCTGTGGCGCGAGATGGAGCCGCAGAACGTTCCCGGCACTCACACCGAGCGCCCCAACTGGCAACGCAAAGCGCGTTTCTCCTTCGAGGAGTTTTCTACCCGCGCCGAGGTCGTGGAGCCGCTCCAGCGAGTCGACGAGCTGCGCCGGCGGCGAGGGGCGCAATGACCAGTCCGCTCACCGAGCAGGATCTTTACCTATTCAACGAGGGCACCCACTTCCGGCTTTACGAGAAGTTGGGTGCTCACGCGGGCACCGAGAACAGTGAGACGGGAACCTGGTTCGCCGTCTGGGCGCCCAACGCCGACCGGGTCTCCGTGATCGGCGATTGGAACCTGTGGGACAAGCGGGCAAACCTGATGACGGCGCGCGGGACCTCCGGCATCTGGGAGATCTTCGTGCCGGGAGTTGCCCCCGGAGTGCGCTACAAGTACCACATCATTTCCCGTTACAACGGTTATCATGTGGACAAGGCCGATCCTTTCGCTTTCTATGCCGAAAAGCCGCCGCTGCGCGCTTCCATCGTCTGGGATCTCGACTACGCCTGGCAGGATGCGGACTGGATGGCGACTCGCCAGGACAAGCAGTCGCTCGCCGCGCCCATGTCCATTTACGAGCTTCACCTGGGCTCATGGCGGCGGGTGCCCGACGAGGGAAATCGCTCGCTCACCTACCGCGAAGCGGCGCCCCTCCTCGCCGAGCACATGAAACGCCTGGGCTTCACTCACGTCGAGCTGCTGCCCATCATGGAGCACCCGTTCTATGGCTCCTGGGGCTACCAATCGCTCGGTTATTTCGCCGCCAGCAGCCGCTACGGCACGCCCCAGGACCTCATGTTCCTCATCGACACCCTGCACCAGGAAGGAATCGGGGTCATCCTCGACTGGGTGCCTTCCCACTTTCCGGGCGACGAGCACGGCCTGGCTTTCTTCGACGGCACCCACCTTTATGAGCACGCCGATCCGCGCAAGGGTTTCCATCCCGACTGGGCGAGCTACATCTTCAATTACGGCCGCAACGAGGTGCGCAGCTTCCTCATCAGCAGCGCCGTCTTCTGGCTTGAGCACTTCCACGCCGACGGCCTGCGGGTGGATGCTGTGGCCTCGATGCTCTACCTCGACTACTCGCGCAAGGAAGGGGAGTGGATTCCCAACGAGCACGGGGGACGCGAGAACCTCGAATCGATCGCCTTTCTGCGCGCCCTGAACGACGAGGTCGGCGAGGCCGCTCCCAGCGCCTTGATGATCGCCGAAGAGTCCACCGCCTGGCCTCTCGTCTCCCGTCCGACCTGGGTCGGCGGACTGGGATTCCACTACAAATGGGACATGGGCTGGATGCACGATTCCCTTTCCTACCTCGCCGAAGACCCGATCTACCGGCGCTATCACCACAACGAGATCACCTTTCGCATGGTCTACGCCTTCAATGAAAACTTCGTGCTGCCGCTTTCGCACGACGAAGTGGTGCACGGCAAGGGCTCGCTGGTCAACAAGATGCCCGGCGATCTCTGGCAGAAGCTGGCGAATCTGCGGCTGCTCTACGGCTACATGTGGTCGCAGCCGGGCAAAAAGCTCGTGTTCATGGGTGGCGAGCTCGCCCAGTTTCGCGAGTGGAATCATGATGCGAGCCTCGACTGGCACCTGCTGGAGGACGAGCGCCACGCCGGTATCGAGCGCTGGCTGGCGGATCTCAACCGCCTTTACAGCCAGGAGCCGGCGTTGCACGAGTTGGACTGCGACCCGGCCG
>DATIOS010000155.1:0-5324 GCA_035472915.1 Thermoanaerobaculia bacterium | reverse complement strand
ATCTGGGCGAGGACTCCCGAGGTGACGAGCTTCAGGCACAAAGTCTCGATACGGAAATGAATCGGCTCGCCCCAACGGCCCACGACCTCGCCGGCCCGGCGGGCGTCGTTCGAGGACAGCTCGGGACTGTAGTAGCCGCGGCCGCGGTCCACCAGGTTGTGAACCTCGTCGATCACCAAAATGACGTCCGAAAGGTCCTCGCCGGGGCCGAAGGCGGTGAGCGAGACGTAGGGATCGAAGACGTAGTTGTAGTCGCAGACGGTGACCTGAACGCGATTCGATAGCTCCAGGCTCACCTCAAAGGGGCAGACCTCAGCCGCCTGGGCCGCGCGATAGACGTCGTCCGGCTCGATGGCGGCGTGGTTGTCGTAGATCTGGGCGAGGACTCCCGAGGTGACGAGCTTCAGGCCGTAGTCCTTGGCGAAGCGGCAGTACTCCTCGTGGCACAGGATCTGGTCGTTGGCGCACATCTTGGCCTTGGCCCGCAGGCGCAGGGAGCGGAAGGAGGCGTCCTGATTGAGGAGGCCGAGGACGGCGGTCGCCATTTCCTGCTGGGTGTTTTTGGCGGTAACGACGAAGAGTCGCTTGTCGTTCGCCAGGGCGTAGCGCAGGGCGGGGTAGAGGGCGGCGACCGTCTTGCCGATGCCGGTGGTTGCCTGGAGGAGGAGATGCTCTTGATTCGCCACGGCCGTCTCGACGGCGGCGAGGATGAGCTCCTGGCCGGGGCGGGTCTCGCGGTAGGGGAACACCAGCCGCTCGGCGGCCTCCCGGCGCTCGGCGGCGCGTTGGCGGGCGGCCTCCCAGGCGCTCAGGATGGTATTGACCCGCCGGCGGACCGAGGCTTCCAACGCCTCGAAGTGCGGTTCCAGGCTCTCGCGCTCCGTCTCGTCGCTGCCGATGGCGATGAGCACGAGCTCGGCGCGGACGGGCGATGTTTCAGCTCGCGCCAGCATCCAGGCGTAGAGAAGGGCCTGGCGCTGATAGCTCTCCCGCACATGGGGCGGCAGGGCGCCGCCGCGGCGGACGGACTTGATCTCCTCGATTACCAGGGTGCCGTCCGGCTCCTTGCGAATTCCGTCCGCCCGGCCTTGAACCGTGACCTTCCACCCTCGATGGTCGAAGGTGTGGGAGATCACCACCTCACGCCGATACGACGGATCCTCCTTCAGTTGCTGCTCCTGATAGCGCCCGTGGATGGCCTGTCCGAGCCATAGCCGCTCGTAGCCACCCCGGCTGGAAAACCCCAGACTGCGCAGCAGGGGAGCGTCCAGCAGATCGGCGACGGAGAGGTCGAGCGTGAGGTTTTCGGAGTCGAAGCGAGGAGCCATCAGGGGAAAGTATACGGCGCATTACCGGCTGGGGGCGTGGCAAGGCAAGGGGCTCACCTTCCTATGTCCCGGAGGGACTACAGTCAGTAGCCAGGTGATTTCAATCCCTGGCAAGGGCCGGCGATGTCTCTTTCTGAGATGGAGAGAGCCTCAGCTTCTTGTTGGAGAGAGCCTCAGAGGCCCATAGAGAAGCCACGGATCATGGTTCGTCCAAGGCGGCGTCTTGAAAAAGGTCAATGGCGTCGCCGCTGCCGCCAGGGATTGAAATCACCTGGCTACCGACTGTAGTCCCTACGGGACATAGAGAGTGCTCGGGGCGTGCTACGGTAGGTGAAGAATTGGCTCTGAAAGCGAGGATTCGTCTTTGCCCACCACGTACACGCAGCTCCGCTATCACCTCGTTTTTTCGACGAAATACCGGGTGCCGACGATTACCTCCGAGCTCCGGGATGGCCTATATGATTACCTGGGAGGAGTCTTGCGAACGAAGGGTGGTGTGCTGCTGACCGCCGGCGGCATGCCGGATCACGTTCACCTCCTGGCAGGCTGGGGCACGACTGTAACCGTCGCCGAAATGTTGAAGGAGCTCAAGGGCAGCTCCTCGCGCTGGATCAACCAGCAATCAACGAAAGAGTTTGCCTGGCAGGAAGGCTACGGCGCCTTCACCGTCAGCGCCTCGCAGTTGCTCACGGTAAGGAAATACATCCTGAACCAGGAGAAACACCACAAAAAGGTCTCCTTCGTTCAGGAATTCATGGGCCTTCTGAAGAAGCACGGAGTGTCCTTCAACCCGAGGGGTTTTGAGTGATCTCATCTATGTCCCGTAGGGACTAAAGTCGGTAGCCAGGGATTTCAATCCCTGGCCGCAGCGGCGACATCTCTTCCCAAACCGAAGAGAGCTTCAACGACGCTGATCCATATTCATTTCACCACCACCCCGCCCTTCATCACGAACGCCACCTTCTGGAGGCTCGCGAGATCGGCGAGGGCGTCTCCGGGGACGGCGATTACGTCGGCGAGCTTGCCGGGGGAGAGGGAGCCGATGCGATCTTGCCAGCCCATCAGCTCCGCAGCGCGCACGGTGGCGGACTGGATCGCCTGCATGGGCGTCATTCCGTAGCGCACCATGTAGGGAAGCTGCGCCGCGTTGAGGCCGTGCGGGTAGACACCGCTGTCCGTGCCGTAGGCGATACGTACGCCGGCGGCAACGGCTTTGCGGAAGGCGGTGCGCTGGGTTTCGGTGGTTTCGTCGTTCTTGCGCAGGATCTCCTCCGGCCAGCCCTGTTTCTTTCCCTCGGTCGCGATGTAGTCGCCGTTCCAGATGTCCGCCACCAGCCAGGTGCCGTGCTCCTTCATCAGCCGGACGCCTTCATCGTCCATCAGGGAGCCGTGCTCGATCGATCGCACACCGGCGCGGACGGCAGCCTTGATTCCTTCGGCGCCGTGGGCGTGAGCCGCCACGAAAGTTCCGAACTTGGCCGCTTCTTCCACCGCGGCGCGCAGCTCTTCTTCGCTGAGCTCCTGGACGCCGGGCTTGGTGCCGGCGGTGAGCACGGCGCCGGTGGCAATGACTTTGATGAAGTCCGCGCCGCCGTTGAGCAACTCGCGCACCCGCTGGCGGACCTCCGCAGCTGAGTTGGCGACGCCCATCCGCATGCCGGGCGGCAGGATGACGTCGTGGGCGATGCCCGTGACTTCGCCGCCGCCGCTGGAAACGGTGATGTAGGCGCCGGCCACCATCATTCGCGGCCCCAGGACCGTGCCGTCCGCGATGGCGTCGCGCAGGGCCACGTCGACGAACGCGCGGTAGGTGCCGACGTCGCGCACGGTGGTGAAGCCGGCGAGCAGGGTGGCCTTGGCGTTGCGCACGCCGGTGAAGGCCTCCTGAGCTTCGGAATGCTCGAGCACCGCCGCTGCGCTCGCGGACTGAATGTCGCCGATCAGATGCGTGTGGCAGTCGATCAGCCCCGGCAGCACGGTGTAGGACGACAGATCGATCACCTTCGCTCCGGCCGGCACTGCGGCCGAGCCGGGAAGGATCGACTCAACGCGATCGCCGCGGATGATCAGCCAGCGGTCCCGCAGCACCACGCCCTGATCGACGTCGACCAGCCGACCGGCGTGAATGGCAGTGATCGGAGGTTTCAGGTCCGCTGGGGAAACAGTGGCGGCGAGGAACGCGAGGAGAACCGCGAGTGAGGCCGCCTGCCGGTGACGGGAGAGGGTCATGGCCATGGACGGCCATGATAGAGGATCGCGCGGTGCCTCCGGCAGGAGTTGGATTCCTGCCGGAGATCTCGCCTCGCTTGTAGATCTCGTCTACTTCTTGGGCTCGCTGGCGTGGTCGCCGAAGCGGCTATCCAAGCGGTTCCAGGCATCGCGAGAGGCGTGCCGGGCATCGGCCCAGGCCAGGCGCGAGCTTCCCCGGGCCTGATTCCAGCCCTGTTCGAGCTCTCCCTCGACGGTGTTCCAGCCGCGCTCCCGGTGTTTGGACCACGTCTCCCAACCATATTGATAGGCGGGTCCGAGCTCGTCGTAGCTGTAGCTTGCGGCGTAGGGGCGGTTGCCGTAGTGCTCGCGCCAATAGGCGGTCTCTTCCGTCGGATTGACCGACTCGGCCACCTCCTTGCCGGCCAGGCCCCCGGCGAGCCCGCCCACAGCGGCACCGATCATGGCCCCCACGGGTCCACCCATCGCGCCGCCAACGGCAGCGCCGGTCGCCGCGCCGCCCAGCGCCCCGACGCCGGTGCCAATCGGGTGCGACCTGGTCTCGCCGGTGATGGGATCCTCGTTGGCTTCAATCCGCGCCTCGTTCTCGATTGCGGCTGTCGTGGTTTTGCCTTTGGTCGTATAGGTATCGTCTTCGCTCATGGTGATCTCCTTGGTAGCGATCGAGTGGAATCGTCATTCGGGAAGGGAGATCTGCAAAGAGGGGGCCAAGAGCCCCCCGGGGTCCTCTGCCTTGCCTTCCCCCCGCCCGCCGGGATACCCTCCCGGGCGAACATGCTGCGACAGAAGGCTCCCTGGACTCTCGGCCTCTGCCTCGCCCTGGTTGCCGGCCTCGCCGGATCGGGATGCAACAACCTCGCGAAGGCGGCGGGAGATACGAAGAAGATCCGCGTCGGCATCGTCTTCGACAGCGGCGGTAAGGACGACCGCTCGTTCAACGCCGCCGCTTATCGGGGCGTGAAGCGGGCCGCCAAAGACTTTCCCATCGTGCTGCGGGACGCCGAGCCGGGCGATCCCGCTTCGCTGGAGCCCGCCATGCGCGCCTTCGCCGAGGTGGGCTACGACCTCGTCATCGGCATCGGCTTTGCCCAGACGCCCATCGTCGAGGCGGTCGCCAAGGACTACCCGAAGGAGAACTTCGCCATCATCGACGGCGTCAGCGACCTGCCGAACGTCGCCTCCCTGATCTTCAAGGAGCATGAGGGGAGCTATCTGGTGGGCATGATCGCCGCCCGCACGACGAAGACCGGCGTCGTCGGTTTCGTGGGCGGCATGGACGTTCCACTCATCCACAAGTTCGAGGTTGGCTACGAGGAAGGCGCCCGCGCGGCCAATCCCAAGGTCCAGGTGATCCAGAACTACGTCGGCGTCACCGAGGCGGCGTGGAACAATCCAGGCAAAGGCAAGGAGCTGGCGGTCGCCCAGATCGGCAAAGGGGCGGACGTGATCTTCTCCGCCGCCGGCAACTCCGGGCTGGGCGTCTTCGACGCCGCCGAGCAGTACCAGAAATTCGTCATCGGCGTCGATTCCAATCAGAACTGGGTCAAGCCCGGCTTCGTTCTCACCAGCATGGTCAAACGGGTGGACAACGCCGTTTATCAGATCATTTCCGACCTGGTGAACCACCGCTTCAAGGGCGGCATCCACACCTACGGCCTGCCGGACGGCGGCGTCGGCTATGCGATGGACAAGTACAACGAGAAGCTCATCCCGCCGGACGTGCTGCGCCAGGTCGAGGAGGCCAAGGCGAAGATCATCCGCGGCGAA
>DATIOS010000154.1:0-2594 GCA_035472915.1 Thermoanaerobaculia bacterium | reverse complement strand
CCGGCGCTCACGCCCGAGCAGCGCGCGGCCGGCAGCCGTGATCGCCACGGTTCCCTACCTTGGAGTCGCGGCCTTCTACCTGGCCGTTCGGATCAGCCTGGTGGGAATGCAGCACATCACGCCTCCCGGCGCGCCGGGGCTCGACGGCGTCGTGTGGAGCGCGCCTTCACTCCTGTTGTTCTATCTCCGCCACGCGTTCCTTCCGCTCGGCCTCGGACCGAGCTACCCGTTCAAACCGGTGACCGGAGCCAGCGTTTCGGCATCCAACTTCCTGCTGCCGCTCGTCGTCGTCCTGGTTCTCGCCGTGGGGGTCTTCCTGCTTTGCCGCCGCGACAGGATCTACCGTCTGGTTCTGCCGTGGTTCCTTTTCCCCCTCATCCCGGTCTTCGACGTGCGAGCGTTCATTCCCGAGGACGCCGCCCACGACCGCTATCTCTACCTCCCGCTCTTCGGGGCGCTGGCCTTCGCGGTCATCGCGGCGGCGGACGCCTGGTCACGTTTCCGGCTGGGAAAGACGGCCGCGGGCGAGGCGGGATTTGCGGCCGTGGGGCTCGGCCTCGCGGCGCTTCTGGTCCCGGTGACGCGCTCTTACAACCGCGCTTGGATGGATGAGATCGCGCTCTGGGAGCGCGGCGTCCAGACGAACCCGCAGACGGCGTTCCCCCACGCCCAGCTCGGTGAGGCCTATCGCAAGGCCCAGCGCCTCGCGGAGTCTCGCCGCGAGCTCGAGCGGGCGCTGGAGCTGAATCCTGGCCTCACCTCGGCGCACATTGCGCTGGCGGCGGTGGCGCAGAAGCAGGAGCGCTATGTCGAGGCCGAAGTGCATCTGAAGACGGTCCTGGCGCAGTATCCCGATCTCAGCAACGCGCTCGAAATGCTCGGCATGGTCTACCGTGGGGAGGGGAGACTGGCCGAGGCGATCACCGTCCTCGAGCACGGCCGCCGCGTCACGCCGTACCAGCGAGGGTCGTACACGGTCAACCTCGCCGTGCTCCAGCGCCTGAGCGGCCGCTCCGACCTTGCCCGCAGCGAGCTCGAGTCCCTGGGCGCTGACCTTGGGGGGACTAAAGATCCATACGTCATGCGGGCCTGGTGGTATTTGGGCGAGCTGAACCGCGAGGCGGGCCGTAAGGCTGAGGCGATCGCCCTCTATGAGAAATATCTGGCGGCGACGGAGACGATCGACGCGCCGGACGTCTTGGCGCTGCGCAAGGCCGTCGCTGACAAGCTCCAAGAGTTGCGGGCGGCGCCTTGAGCCGGTTGAAGCACTGTTACCTGTAGCGGCGCCTGCGGGCGTGCCGAAGGCGCCGGGTCGAACCAAGCAGGCGGAAAGGGAGATCGTGCCATGAAAAAGCCGAAATTGACCAAGACGAGCGTAAAGCTCAAGCTGCAACGGGAGACGTTGCAAAACCTGAGCAAACCCGAGCTGGCGCTCGTCGTGGCCGGAGTTACCTCCGCCTGCAAATCGGGGCGGACCTGCTGTAACGCCACCTGCAACGGTACCTGCTGAGCTCCGATCACTCCGTCCGCAGCGCCTCGCTCTGATCGAGGGCGACGCGGCGGGCGGGGAGGAGGCCGGAGTCCATGAGGCTGAAGGCATTCGGGTCCGAGACCGGGAGGCGGGAGATGAGGCCGAAAGCGAGTCAATTGTTGCTCTTCGCGATGCTCCTGGCGGCCGCTTCGCGCGCGCTTGCCGCCGACGGCACGCCGTGGTACCAGACCGACTTCCCCCCGGGAGAGTTTCGGGCGCGCTGGGAGAAGGTCTTCGACAAGATCGGCGACAAGGCCGTGGCGGTCGTGGCCGGCCTGCCGCAGACCGACGGCTTTCAGTTTCCGCGCCAGTCGAACGAGCTCTATTACCTCTGCGGCATCGAGACGCCGGGCTCCTACCTTCTCCTTGATGGCCGCAGCCGCAAGGTCACGCTGTACCTGCCGCCCAAAAACGCGCGGCTCGAAGCCGCGGAAGGCAAGGTGCTCTCGGCCGCCGACGCGGAGTTGGCCAGGAAGCTCACTGGAGCCGACGAAGTCTCCAGCACCGACGTCATGCGCGACGACTGGCTGGGGAAGCTGCCCGGCGGTCTTCCCGGGAGCCTGTACACACCGTTCGCGCCCGCGTCGGGAGCGGGGCAGGGGCGCTACGAGCTTCTGGCCTCGCACGCGGCAGTCGCGGCGGATCCGTGGGACGGCCGGCTGCCTCGCGAGGCGCGGTTCGTCGAGCTCGTCAAGGCGCGGTATCCGCGGGTGAAGGTCCAGGATGCCACTCCCATCTTCGACGAGCTGCGCGCGGTGAAGAGCCCGCGCGAGATCGCCTTGATCCGGCGTGCCTCGCAGGTCGCGGGGAAGGGAATCCTGGAGGCGATGAAGACCACGCGGCCGGGGCTCTTCGAATATCACCTCGACGCCGCGGCGCGGTACGTATTCCTTGCCAACGGCTGCCGCTTGGAGGGCTACCGATCGATCACGGCTGCCGGCAACGCCAACATTAGAAACCCTCACTACTTCCGGAACAACAGCGAGCTCAAGGCCGGCGACTGGCTACTGATGGACTTCGCGCCCGACTGCGGGTACTACACCAGCGACATCGCCCGGATGTG
>DATIOS010000153.1:0-5271 GCA_035472915.1 Thermoanaerobaculia bacterium | reverse complement strand
CATGGGGTTTCGTCAAAAGATCTCTGGCCATACATGACTTGAAGTCTGGGAGTGGCCTCATCGACCGGAGGAAAGCCACTGAGGCGCTATGGTTCGACGGGGTCCTTCCCAACCGGACCGAGAAGTATGGCGAGGCGCTACGCGATCAGGTGCTCTTCCGCTCCAAGCCCGGCTGGCGGCAGCGCGAAGTCGTTCTCATCCTGGACGATATGGCCGGCGAAGCCATTTCCGACCCGAAGATGGTCACCAACGAGAACTTCCCCCACTTCGCCTCCCTCGCGGACGTCATCTACATCGTGCCCGCGGAGGATATGAGCGCCTCGATCATGGAGGAGTTCGTCAGCCGCCTCGAGCAGGCCAACGCGGAAGGGGTGCCGATCGATCTGAGCCGGACCAATCTGATCTTCGTCATCAGCAAGATCGATCAGCTCGAGCATGGCGGCCCTGCCGAGAAGGATCTCTTCGCGCGCATCCTGCCGCATCCCGATCGGTATCGGCTACCACAGCACGGAGACCGCGCCGAATTGAAGGCCTACATCGAGGAGATGGAGGAGGTACACCACGGCATCGAAGACTGGCTGCGGACGCACAAGCCCGGATTCTTCCAGTTTTTCAACCTCTTCGGCTCGCTCCGCTGCTGCGGGATCTCTGCTCTCGGCATTCAACCCACCAAGGAGCCCCAAGGGAACGACTACGAATTCACCCTGGCCTTTCGTCCGGAGCCGGTCCGGGTGGTGGATCCCATCTTCTGGCTGTTGAAAGAGAACGGTCTGATCCACTTCTGAAGGAACCGGTGTCATGCGTTTCGAGCAACATATCTTCGGACGGGTCGCCCAAGGATTCCGCACGCAGCGTCCTGGCTTTCAGCTCGCCGCGGTGACCGAATCGCTGCTGGAGCACCCGGAGGCCGTCGAAGCGCTTAACCGCCTGTCGTTCTGCCGGAGAGGCAATGGTGCGGGCTCCCGCGAGCGGTACAGCCTGTTCCGTCCGGAGCCCGGCCGGGTGGCTTTCGGATGCGCGCGCATCGCCAAAGATCAAAGCGGTGCAGTGGGCTCGTTCGCGCACAATTTCGTCTGCAGCGAGGACGACCTCGCCGCGTCCGGCGCCTCGCCGGTAGCGATCTTCCGCAGCTTCAACTTCCTCCCATCCGAGTCCGCGCTGCCCGCTGACCGCCGCCTGCCACCTCTGGAGATCGAGCGCTTCGACGCCGCGGCGCCTCACCCGGAGTGGCGCGCGGCGGCTCTGGACCTGATCGATATCTATATGGGGGAATCCGCGGTGGTCGTGCCCATGGTGATCCTCGACGCCGAGCGGACCTGGGATCTGCTCGAAGAGATCTTCTCCCTGCTGCCGGGCCGGGAGACGGCGCGGCTCACCTTCTCCACTCTTTTCATCGAGGCGACCGACTGCCTGGATGCCTTTCGCCTGGTGCTCATCCCGGATCGCAACGAGTTGCCGCGCGACGCGCCGCTCTACAGGATCGTGGAGCCCACCCCGAGGGAGGGCCCGAAGGCGGCCCGTCGGCACATTCCCTGGACCGATTTCTGGCGTTCCCGACCCGAGCAGGGGAAGAGTCTCTGCCGGTGGGTGGACCTGATGCGCCACCTTCCCCACTCTCCCGAGATTCCTACGCTGCTCGACGAGCTGCTGGCGACGGCGGGAGCGTTCCGCGCCGCAGTCGAGGAGTTGGAGGTCCCGGGGATCTACCCCTGGCTGGTGCGCAAGTCGGATCGGCTGGTGAGCTACCGTCCTGCCGGAGGCGCTCTGAACGCCCCACAGCTCCGCGACGCCGTCTGGGAGGAGCCGGCGTCGCGCCTGCTCCCGGCTTTGGAGGGATTGGGCGTTCTCGATGAGCAGGAGCTCGTCGCGCTCCTCTTCGAGGATCTGGCCCGGCGGCTCGTGGAAGACGCCCTGGACACCCGGCTCGCCTCGGATCTCATCGGCAGCGGCCAAGGGGACAGATTTCTCCACACCGTCTGCGATCCGCGCCGGTTGGACGACCCGGAGCTGATATCCCTTGCCAATCGTCTGCGCGGGGAGCCGTTCTACGAGGACAGGCTGGACCAGGCCGTGGCAGAACGGGCGTTGGTCGGGATCGCGAGGCGGCGGCGCTCGGCCGCGGCCGAGCGGTGGGTGGTGCGCCGGGCGGAAGAAGGGGCCGGCGGTCCACTCTTCGCGGCCATCGTGCGACTGCTCGCGTGGCTCGACGCTTCCATCTGGCACCGGGGCGAGCTTCGGCTGCGGGACTTCGGGCCTCTGCCAACCAGGGACTACAGGCAACTGCTCTCCGCCTTGAGGTCCCTGGCTTCCAGCTCCAAGGCCTTCCTTCACATGGTCTTCCGCGAGGACCTCCGCGGGCCCCTGCTGGCATTCTGCTCGCGAGAGCTGCGCACTTTGGAAAAAGACGAGCAACAGGACCTCCTCGCCGCGATCGCCCACCTGTGCCAGCCCTGGGGCAGGGAGCACGAAGAATTGATGGAAACCATTTTCTCGTCCCCGAACGCGTATGAGCTGGCGAAACACTACGCCCGGTGTCTGGAGCGCTGCGCGCGGCCGGACGCCGAGACCATCGCCCGGTTGCGCAGCGTCCAGCCGCGGCCGGGACTCTCCAGGAGGTGAATCGATGAGTGGCAGGAAATATTCACAAGTGGAGCTCGCCGCGCAGGTTCGCGAAGCCCTCCACTGCCGCCTGGCCGCCGAGCAGGCGCTCAGCGCCGCGGAGAGCCTCGCCGGCACGTTGGCTGAAACGGCGCGCACCGTCGCGGCCCTGGAGAGCTCGGCGCAGTCGGTGGAACAAACGCTGGGCGAGCTCCGCGGTGAGCTCACGGCCCTGGAGGAAACGTTCGTGGAGGCCAACCTCATGCGGCTCGATCCGGAAGCGGTCCGCGCCCGGCGGGAGCGCGTGGACGCTCTGCGCCATCGGCTCGATGAGGTGGCGCGCAGTTGCCGTGAGGGATTCGGCGCCGCGGGCCTGCAGGTGGAGGCGGCGCGCTTGGTCGAGCAGAGCGCGCGGGAGCGCAGCACGCTGAGGCCATGGCTCGGTAGCGAATACGACGACTTCGCCGCCGACGCGGCGGCTACTCTCGCAGAGACGGACCGCGAGATCCAGGCGACCGGGGCCGCCGCGAGCGCGGCTCCCCGCCTGCGTGCCCTCGGCGAACGTTTCGATGAGCTGGTCGCACGCGCCGCCCGACACCAGGAGCAGGATGCCGGCCGCCGGTATATCGCGGAAGCGCTGCGCCAGATCTGCAAGGCAGACCTGGGGTTTGCCGCCAGGATCCTGCCGCAGGAAGCGCCGATCGACGATCTCGTCATCGAGGTGGACACCTTCGCCTATGGCCGTCTGGAATTCCGGCTCCTGCTCGACGGGACCATTCATTCTGAGTCCGAGCTGGTCGAGACCTCCTGCCCGGTCCACTTCGGAACGATCGAGAAACGCTTGCGCTCGCTGGGCGTGCTCAGCAACTTCCTGTATGAGGACGACGAGCGTCCCGTCGTGATCGAGCAGGACGCGAAGCCCGCGCCAGACGGGGCCCGGATTCAGGAGGCCCGGCGGGCATGACGATTCCCGAAACGAACGGTTTATATCCCGATTTCGGGCCGGATTTGAACGTGGCGGAGATCGGCGTGGTCACCGGGGCGGCCGGACCGGGCCGGCGGCTGGTGGTCTGGCTGCAAGGATGCGCGAAGCGTTGCCCCGGCTGCGCCAACGGGCCCTACCTGCCAATCCGCGCCGCACGGCGTGTCCCGGTGGCCGAGATCGCGGCCCTGCTCGCGGCCACCGCCGATTGTGCCGGGATCACTCTGAGCGGTGGCGAGCCGCTGCTGCAGGCCGCGCCGCTGGTGCCGCTCCTCGAAATGGTACGAAACCGGGGGCTGACGACAGTCTGCTACACCGGATATACACAGGAGGAGCTGATGGGACCGGTGGCGACCGGCTTCCTGTCGCTCGTCGACCTGCTGATCGACGGTGAATACCGGCGCGAGCTGGGGCGTGGCGGAGTCTACCGGCCGTCCTCGAACCAGCGTCTCCACTTCCTTTCCGGCCGCATTCGGCCTGCGGACTGCGAGGCGGTCGCGGAGACCGTGATGGAGATCGGCGGCGCGCGGGCGACCGTCACCGGCACTCTGCCGGTGGCCTTGCGGCGGTTGCTCCGCGACCGCTTGAGAGAGCGCGGGATCACGACCGGGCTGTAGGCCATGGCCGACGAAAAGATCCCGCCGAATCACGAGGACCCGGAGCCGTTGTTCCTGGGGGATACCTTCGCGCATCTCACGCAGGGGAGGCTCTACGGCGTGATCCGCCGTCCCGCGCTCGCGATACCGCTGGGCCTGATCTGCTGCTGCGCCCTCTATCTGCGTACGGGGGCGGCGCTGGCGATGCTGGGCGGCTGGGTGGCCTCGCTGCTGGCGGCGAGCCTCGCGTACAGCCTCCACTACATCGGCTTCGTGCACGCCAATCGGGAGCGCGGCACGCTCTGCCCGCGCTGCACGTCGCGGATGTGGCAATTCTGCTGTGCCCGCTGCCGCGAGCCGGTTCCACCTCTCGCTTCTCTCTGGAGCGGCGCGCTGCTCTCGCGCTGTCCGCATTGCGGTTTCTGGCTCTCCTCGCGCCAGGGCACGCTGCTCGCCTGGTGCTCCACCTGCTTCCACGCGGTCGAGCACCCCCACCATTTCTATGCCCGCCCCACGCAGGTCGTTGTCATGGCCATCGGGAGGCTGCCGGGCGAGGACGAGATCCAGGAGCCCTGGCAGCGTCTGGGGCCACCGGCGCCGACACGGCTGACGCTGTACCGGCCGCCCGACGAGCATTCAGCCACTTTGATGCTGGTGATCGATTATCTCGCGGACAACCTGCGTTTCGCGCCGTTGGTCATCGCACGCACCCGCCTGCTTCTGGTCGCGGACGACGCTCCGGACGCCAGCGTCGCGGCTCTCCGCTCGATCTTCCCGGCCGCTCCTTTCGAGAGGACCTCGGCGGGAACGGGAAAGGGACCGCCGTGAAGGCCACGGAAGCGCGCTACCGCATGGGTGTCGCGGGCTCCCTGGGTGGCCTGATGGCGTGGGCCTGCGGCGCCTTCATTCCGATGCTGGCGGCGCTGTCGGCCGAATCCGGCTGGATCGCGGAGCTGCTCGATTCCAGTCTGATCGGCTTGTGCATCGGAGGCTTCGGCGCCGGCATCGCGGCCGCGATCTCGCGGCACCGGACCGGATGGTCGGCAGTGTCGAGGTGGTTGACAGGCGCTTGCGCGGGCCTCGCGGCCGGGCTCG
>DATIOS010000152.1:0-8698 GCA_035472915.1 Thermoanaerobaculia bacterium | reverse complement strand
GCGCACGGAGCCGACATTCACGCGCGGCGGCCGGACGGACGGTCGCCGTATCGGGTGGCGATGCAGCAGGGCTACCACGAGGCGGCAGCGTATCTCGCCGAGCTTGGCGCGGCCACGGAGGTGACGCCCTTCGAGCGCTTTGCCGATGCCTGTGGAAGGGGAGACCTTACCGCGGCGCATCAAGTGATCGGCGACAACCCACGGCTGTTGGAAAACCTTTCGCAAGCGGATCGCCGCGCCTTCGTGCAGCTCGGTGCACAGGGAAAAACGGCGACGATTGCCGCCATGATCGACAACGGAGTGCCGGTGAACGTGCGAGGACAGCACGGACAGACGGCGCTGCACTGGGCTTCCTGGCACGGTTGGCGGGAGACGGCGGCGGCGCTGCTGCCTCGGGGCGCCGACGTGTCCGCCGTCGAGAACGAGTTCGGCGCCACTCCTCTCGGCTGGGCGGTGCACGGCTGCGATAACTATCCGAATCCGGAAGGGGACTATCCTGGCGTGGTGCGCCTGCTGCTGGAGGCGGGCGCGGATCCATCGGTGATCGATCAGCTGCCGGACGACGTGGCCGTCGCCGATCTGCTGCGTGCCGCCGGAGTGAAGGACGCCGCGGAGGATTGATCGCGATGGCAGAGCTTCTTGATCGCAGTTTTTCGATCCCCGCCGGGCTGGACAGTCCGGCGGCCATCCAGTCCTTTCTCGACGGCATTCCCTATAGCGCTGACCCTTTCTACCGCTGTCCGGCGCGAGTGCTGCGCGACTCCAGGGCGCACTGTTTCGACGGTGCGCTCTTCGCGGCGGCGGCGCTGCGCCCTCTGGGCTTTCCACCCATCATCGTAGACATGCTTGCCGAGCGCGACGACGATCACATCCTGGCGATCTACAAGGTGGAAGGCTTCTGGGGGGCGATCGCCAAGTCCAACTTCGTGGGCCTGCGTTTCCGCGAACCGGTCTATGCGAGTCTGCGCGAGTTGGTCATGTCCTACTTTGAGGTCTTTTACAACGTCGACCGCGAGAAGACGCTGCGCGGCTATACGGTCCCATTGAATCTGAAACCTTTCGATCGCCAGCGCTGGATGACTCGTGACGATCCCCTGGAGGCCATCGCCACGCGGCTGGACGAAGTCCGCAAGATATCCGTGGTGACTCCCGCTATGGTGGCGAGACTTTTGCCGATGGACCCCCGCTCTTACGAGGCCGGAATGCTGGGGACTCTTCCTGAAGGACTGTACAAACCCGGCTGACGCGTTCTCACCTTCCCAGCTCTGGCACTGACAGGTTCCGGCAGATCTTCCGCGCCAGAATGTCCGAGATCTCGGTGTGACGCGGTATAGCTTCAACCGCTCCCGTGGCAGGGTTGCTCCACAGGGAATGTGAGCTGCCTTCTCGCTTAAGATTGCATCCGTGTTGGCGAAGATGACGAAGCAGGTCGCCTCGCTTCACGCAACGACGACTTTCTCGCGTACTGCGCTTCGTGGCAGGCCACGGAGACCATCGCGACGCCGGTCATCAAGGATGAGTCGAATGGCGTCGGCCAAGTTCAGGCGCGCCTCGGTCTTGGTCCGACCCTGACCGTTCGCTCCAGGGATCTCAGGGCAGAAGGCTATGTACCAATCGCCGTCTCGCTCGATGACCGCCGTAAACTCGTTCCTCAGCCGGGTTGGTGTGCCTTGACTCTTCATCCTGAGCGCATCCTCCAGAGTTTTAGGAGCATACGCCGGTTACCGGCCCTCGGCAATGCGACTCCAGGGAGGGTGGTATAAAGCACGGATGGAAGATTCCCCGCCACCGCCCTCCCCCGACTCCTTTCAGGCCCTGGGCCTGAGCGAGCGGCTCCTCCAGTCAGTCATCGAAGTTGGCTACGAGGCCCCGACCCCCATTCAAACCGCGGCCATTCCGCCGCTGCTTGCCGGGAAGGACCTGATCGGCCAGGCCCAGACCGGCACGGGCAAGACGGCGGCCTTTGGCCTGCCGCTCCTTCAGGCTATCGATCCCGCGCAGCGATCGATCCAGGCGCTGGTGCTGACGCCCACCCGGGAGCTGGCCATCCAGGTGGCGGAAGCGCTTCACACCTACGGCAAGAACCTGCAGGGGCTCGTGGTGCTGCCGGTTTACGGCGGCCATTCGCTGGAAGACCAGACGCGGCGGCTGCAGCGCGGCGTTCACGTCGTCGTCGGCACGCCGGGGCGGATCATGGATCACCTGCGGCGCGGCACGTTGCGCCTCGACCGCCTGCGCATGGTGGTGCTGGACGAGGCGGATGAGATGCTGCGCATGGGCTTCATCGAGGACGTGGAGTGGATTCTCGCCCAGGCGCCGCCGTCATCCGCGGGGCGGCAGACGGCGCTCTTCTCGGCCACCATGCCGCCGGAGATCCGGCGCGTGGCCCAGCGTCATCTCCACGAGCCGGTGACCTTGCAGCTGGCGCACAAGACCCTCACCCTGCCGGCCATCACGCAGCGCTATCTGATGATCCCCCAACCGCAGAAGCTGGAGGCGCTCACCCGTTTGCTGGAGATCGAACCGACGGAGGCGGTGCTCGTCTTCACGCGCACCAAGAACGCCGCGGCGCAGGTCGCGGAGCGGCTGGAGGCGCGCGGCTACTCGGTGGCGGCCCTGCACGGCGACATGGGGCAGCCTCTTCGCGAGCGGGTGATCGACCGGCTGCGCAACGGCAGCGTCGAGATCGTGGTGGCCACCGACGTGGCCGCCCGCGGGCTCGACGTCGAGCGCATCAGCCACGTCGTGAACTACGACATTCCCAACGACGTCGAAGCCTACGTCCACCGCATCGGCCGCACGGGGCGGGCGGGACGCCCGGGCATCGCGGTGCTGTTCGTCACCCCCCGCGAGCGCCGCATGCTGCAGGATATCGAGCGCTTCACCGGCCAGCGGGTCGAGCCGATGAAGATGCCCACGCCGGCCGACGTCGCGGCGCGGCGGAGCGAGCTGTTCAAGGAGAGTCTGCGCAAGGCCATCGGCGAGGGCGAGCTGGAGCTCTATCTGACCCTCGTCGAGGACCTGGTGGAGGAGGGTTTCGAGATCGCCGAGATCGCCGCGGCGGCGGCCTATCTCGCCCGCCGCGAGCGGCCGTTGGTGGAGGTGGCCGTCGAGCCGGAGACGCGGGAGCTGGCGGGGACCTCCGACGGCATGGTGCGGCTGTTCCTCAACGCCGGCAGGCAGGGCGGCGTGCGGCCGGCGGACATCGTGGGCGCCATTGCCAACGAGGCCGGCGTTCCCGGCCGGGAGATCGGTGCCATCGATATCTACGACCGTTTTTCGCTGGTCGAGGTGCCGGCCCGCTTCCAGCAGAAGATCATCGAAAAAATGACCGGCTCGACGCTTCGCGGCCGCTCCCTGGAGATCAAGATCGCCGGCAAGGATCGTGTCGATCAGGATGATCGGGCAAGCGGCGGCGGAGCGGGAAGGCCGCGGCGGCCGGCTGTCCGGCCCGGGCCCCGCGCGCCGTGGAAAAAGCATCCCCGGTGAGAAGTGAAGCATCCAATCTCTCGCCCCAGAGGCGCAAACTTTGCCTGAGAGCTCCCGCCGCCCGAAGACCCTCACCCCTGCCCCTCTCCCGCCCCCTCCCAACCCCCCACACCGGGAGAGGGGTCCCAGTTGGAGCTGTCTTGCTTTTCTCCCTCTTCTCCCGGTGTGGGGGGTGTGGCGGGGGCGGGAGAAGAGGGCCGGGGTGATGAGGGTCTTGGGGAGAGGCGGAGCTCCTCCCTACGGCGTCCGGATCAGGTTCCCGTACTTGAGCGGCTCGCCCTTCTCCCACGGCCGGTATTCGTTGCAGAAGTCGATGCGCTCGCCGAGCGGCGGGTGGCTGGAGCGCCAGATCTTGTAGAGCAGGCTGGGGCGTGGATTGCCGAGGTTTTCCTGTTGCAGCTTGACGAACGCCGTGGCGCACTCGTGATTGTCGCGCGTGATTTCCAGCCCGAAACGGTCCGCCTCGTGCTCCGTGTGACGGGTGAAAGCCAGGAGGGCTGGTGACAGCACGAAAGTCACCAGGCTGAAGAGCAGCGCGATCAACGGCAGCGACGCGACATCGGACAGCTGAACGAAGCCGAACCGGTCGCGGTAGCGCGCGATGAGGCTGCCGGAGGTGCGGTGGATCACCCACAGCCCGAACAGGACCAGCACGGAAATCAGAGCGACGATTTGAGGCACGTGGCCAAGCACGTAGTGCCCCATCTCATGGCCCATGACCAACAGCACTTCCGGCGGGCTCAGCTTGCGCAGCGTGGTGTCCCAGAGGACGATCCGCTTGGTGCCGAAGACGCCGGTGACGTAGGCGTTGACCGTCTTGGTATCGACGCTCTTGTCGACTTCGTAGACGCGGCCGCCCTCGATTCCGGCGCGGCCGGCGAGAGCGAGAATCTGGCTCTCCAGCGCCTTGTCCTTCATCGGTCCGAACTTGTTGAAGAGCGGCTCGATCCAGATCGGGGTGACGATCAGGAGCACGACGATCAGCGGGATGGCCGCGAGGCCCGTGTAGAGCCACCAGCGCCGCGGGCTCGCGCGCAGCAGGAGATAAGGGACCCAGAGGACGAGAGCGGTCATGACGCAGCCGATGGCGAGCCCGGTGAACGAGTCCTTCCACCACTTGGCGGCCGTCTGGTCCGAGAGGCCGTAGGCGTGCTGGCGGACGAAGTCCGAGTACCAGTCCAGCGGCAGGCTGAGGAGGTAGGTCACCACGGTGAAGAAGAGGCCGTAAAGGACCACCGTGAAGAACCAGTTGCGGCTGATCTTTCGCGCCGCGTCCCGCATCCGGGCTGAAAAGCCGGTGAACAACAGGAGGGCCGGCACGGCGAACCCCCAGAGCGTTGCGATCACCCAGAGGATGTTGCCGCTCCGGTAATACCTCATCGCCTTGTCGCTGGGCACCGGCACGGGCACCGGCTGCGACGACCCGCTCGCCGCGGCTGTCGGAGTCGTGGGAGCCGTCGCGGGCTGGGCGAACAGGGGAACGGCGACGAGACCGAGGATCAACAAAAGGACGGCTGAGACGACTGAACGCATCGGGTCTCTCCTGGCTTGAGCACAGTGGCTTAAGCCTGAAGAGTACGACGGAAGGGCCGAAGAGTTATAGCTCAGACCGCGAAAACGAGCTCGACCTCGTCGGCGTGGGCTCGGTTGTCCAGCAGATGGTCGATCCGCAGCGTCGTCTCCTCGGTAACGACAGCCGATCCGCAATCCGGGCAGACGTCCGCCGGCAGGTTGTGGATGACGAATCTGCGTTGACGGTAAATAAGTGAGTGGCTGATGGATTGGGGCTCATGCTCGCTGGTGCATCCTGGGCTCTGGCATCTCATTTCGCGTCTCCTCGCTTCCTTGGCCTGCAACCGTCGGGCCAGGGAGCTCATTCATTTCTTGTAACCAAAATCCCCTTCGGAGCTCTATCCAAGTGCGAAAGGAGATTGTTCCGATGCCGATTCGAAGGCCGTTCTTGTTGCTGTTCCAAGCCGCGTTGCTCTGCTCCGCGGTCCTGCTCCTCGCCCTCGACGTGCCCGTGCTGGCTCAGCGGACGAGCGAGCGAGCCTGTCCGGCAGATCGACCCCATCACGGCTCATTCCCGATCGAAGATGAATGAAGGGCGCCAGACGTTTCGTTACGAGACTTTCGGCGATCAGGCTTTCTGGACCGGCACCCTGAAGATCCACCAGGCGCTGGCCACCGTGAGCCCGCGCACGGCCCTGGCCGTGGGGCTCAAGGTGGACTCCGACGCTCTGCCGCAAGAAGTGGTGCATGCCATCCGGCGAGGGAAGGTCAACCTGGATGACCCTGCGGCCACGGCCTTGCTGCTGAAGCTCAACGCTGTGGTGGGCGTTCAGGGGTCCTTCGCGCCAGACGGCCGGCTGACCACTGCGGCAATCACCTGTTCTCTTTGTCACTCGACGGTGGACGACTCCGTGGCTCCCGGCATCGGCAAACGTCTCGATGGCTGGGCCAATCGCGACTTGAACGTGGGCGCGATCGTCAACCTCGCGCCGGATCTTTCGGCGGTGGCCGCCTTGCTGGGAGTGGACCAGCCCACGGTGCGAACCGTCCTCCAGAGCTGGGGCCCCGGCCGGTTCGATGCCGAGCTGTTCCTCGACGGCAAGGCCTTCCGACCGGACGGCAAGACGGCGGCCGTGCTCATTCCGCCGGCCTTCGGCCTTGCCGGCGTCAACCTCCATACCTATACCGGGTGGGGTTCCGTGACTTACTGGAACGCCTTCGTCGCGAACCTCGAGATGCACGGCCAGGGGAGCTTCCACGATGCGCGGCTGAACGATCCCGTGAAGTTTCCAGTGGCGGCTCGGGCCGGTTTCGCCGATGTCAAGAGCGACGTCGACCTGGTCACTCCGAAGCTCGCGGCTCTCCAGTTCTATCAGCTTGCCATCCCGGCACCGCCACCGCCGGCCGGCAGCTTCAACGCTGCCGCGGCGCAACGCGGCAAGCTGACTTTCACCACCGCGGGGTGCGCCAACTGCCACGTGCCGCCGCTTTTCACCGAGCCCGGCCACAACCTTCACACGCCCGAGGAAATCGGCATCGACGGCTTCCAGGCCGACCGCTCGCCGGAGGGGGGATATCGCACCACGCCTCTCAAGGGTCTCTGGTCGCACGCCAAGGGCGGCTACTACCACGACGGCCGGTTCGCCACCCTGAACGACGTCGTGGACCATTACGATAGCGCCTTCGGTCTCCATCTCACGGCCAGCGACAAGGCCGATCTCATTCAGTACCTGAAGTCGCTCTAGGCGGCCCAAGGCGCCGCCCGTTCCAGGATCGCTCCAAAATCAGTGCCCGCCGGTAGCGTGCCGAGCGCGCGTCCGCCGTCGCCGCCCAGGCGGCTGGCGACGAAAGCGTCGGCGACGTCCGGCGGGGAATGGCGAATGAGGAGCGAGGCTTGGAGGGCGAGGGCCAGCCTCTCGACCAGCCGGCGGGCGCGCGTTTCGGCGTCCGCCGGATCGTCCAGCGACTTGCGGAGATCCATGGTGAAGGTGTCCAGCCGGTGATCGGCGCCGCGGGCCTCGCGGATCTCGCCGAACAGGGCCGTGAGCGATTCGGGAGACTTCTGGAGGGCGCGCAGCACGTCGAGGCACTGGACGTTGCCCGATCCTTCCCAGATGCCGTTGAGCGGCGCCTCCCGGTAGAGGCGGGCGAGTCCCCACTCCTCCACGAAGCCGTTGCCGCCCAGGCACTCCAGGGCTTCCGCGGCATGGACGGGCGCCCGCTTGCAGACCCAATACTTCAGCACCGCCGTGGCCAGCCGCCGGAACGGAAGATCCTCCGAGTCGTAGGCCCGGGCGAGGCGCATCATGGCGACCGTCGCCGCCTCGGACTCCAGGGCGAGATCGGCCAGCACGTTGCGCATCAACGGCTGAGCGATGAGCGGCTTGCCGAAAGCGCTGCGGTGGCGGGCGTGATGGAGGGCCCGCGCCGTGCCCCAGCGAAGGCCCGCCGACGAGCCGATGACGCAGTCGAGCCGGGTGTGATTGACCATCTCGAGGATCGTAGGCACGCCCCGTCCCTCGTCACCCACCCGTTGGGCCCAGGCGGCGGAGAGCTCGATCTCGCTGGAGGCGTTGGAGCGGTTGCCGAGCTTGTCCTTGAGCCGCTGGATATGGAAGCGGTTGCGTTCGCCGTCCGGCGTGATGCGGGGAAGAAGGAAGCACGAGAGGCCGCCGGGCGCCTGCGCCAACACCAGAAAGACGTCGCACATGGGAGCCGAGCAGAACCATTTATGGCCCGTCAGCTCATATTCGCCTGCCGTGCCAACCGGCTGCGCCTGGGTGGTGTTGGCCCGCACGTCCGAACCGCCCTGCTTCTCCGTCATCGCCATGCCGCACAGGGCACCGAATTTCTCTCCAGCGGGGATCAGGCGCGGATCGTAGATCATCGACGTGATTCGCGGCTCCCAGACTGCCGCCAGCTCCGGCTGATGGCGCAAGGCAGGCAAGGCGGAATAGGTCATGGAAAGGGGGCAGCCCACGCCGGTCTCCACCTCCGCGAGGAGCATGAACATCGCCGCCCGTGCCACGTGAGCGCCAGCCCGCGGCTCCTTCCAGGGCAAGGCGTGAAGCCCGTGCTCCACGCCGAGCGCCAGCAGCGAATGCCACGCCGGGTGAAACTCCACCTCGTCGATCCGCCGGCCCGTCCGGTCGAACGCCCGCAATACCGGCGGATGCTCGTTGGCCTGGAAGCCCCACGCGATCGTCTCCCGCCGTCCCACGATCTCCCCGAACGTCCGCGCCCGCTCCTCCGCCCACTCGCCCCCTTCGCGCCGTAGCGCTTCGGCGAGGGCGCGGTCCGTGGTGAAAAGATTGACGTCCTCGAAGGGTGGGGGCTGATTGAAGATGGTATGGGTGGCGTGGGGGTCAGGTCGCATGGAAGTCATGGATAGAGGATAGCCGATGGCTTTCTGGGCTTGTCCTGAAGAATGATGGAAGTACTATGATGAGTATTCAAATGACACAAGACCCCGCGACGGCCTCTTTAGGCAATCTGCTGGAGTTCATCGGCCCTGGCCTTCTGGCGGAGAAAAAATGCCCCTGCTGGCCACCCGACGTGTTCGCGCTCACCGCTTCCGCCCTGCAGCGTAGCGGCGCCTACGTGCGAGTCCTCGACCTGCTGCCGAAGAAGGAAGACGACCTCCTGGGAAGCCACTGGCCCAGGCGTGCCCGGAAGCTGGCGGTAGCCTGGCGCGGCG
>DATIOS010000151.1:0-10829 GCA_035472915.1 Thermoanaerobaculia bacterium | reverse complement strand
CATCAACGCTCGGGTTGCGAGGTACTCCTGCATTCCGAAAGAACGGACGAGCAAGCGCTGATCCGCAACGCGACTTGCTGCTGGGTGATCCTGACTGGCGGCGAGCCGGCCCTGCAGGTCGACTCCGAGCTCATCGACATTCTTCACGCCGAAGGCTACAGGCTAGCCATCGAGACCAACGGCAGCGTTGAGTTGCCGTCGGGAATCGACTGGATCACCGTCAGCCCCAAGGTGGCCGAGCACGCCATCCGCCAGCGGCGGGCTCATGAGGTCAAGTACGTCCGTGGCTACGGCCAAGCGATCCCCAAGACGGTCGTGGAGGCCGAGCACTACCTGATTTCCCCGGCCTTCGACGGCGCCGAGCTCGACCGCCGGACGCTCGACTGGTGCATCCGCCTGTGCCGGGACAACCCGCCGTGGCGGCTTTCTGTTCAACAACACAAGCAGTGGAGCGTGCGGTAGATCGTTATATTAATGATTTTCGGGATTGTTCGGCTGGACTTCTGACGGCAATTGTATGCAAAATGGGACTCGAGGGGCTCGGGTGGGCTCGGGTGTAACAAAGACCTGATTTCGAAAGCCTGATCCGACAGGAGGTTGAGATGGAGAACCGACCTGGCGCTTTCCTGAAGTGGACGAGCCTCCTATTCGTCGTGTTGCTGTTGAACACAGCCTACATCACGGCGTTCGCCTCGCCGACCATCTTTTACATGGGCAGCGTCCTTGTGCACCTCCTCCTGGGGCTGGTTCTGGCGGTGATGTTCGCCGTGCTTCTGGTCCGGCGGCCGGAGATGCGGGCGGGGCTGGTTCCGGCCACGATCTTTTTCCTACTGGCTTTGTTGGCGGGGTTGTGGCTGGCCGTGGACGGCAACGTTTTGCAGAACCGGCCCGTCTACTGGGCTCACGTGGTGGCCGCCGGCCTTGGCGTAGCCGCCGTGGGCGCCTGGATCTGGCGCCGGGGAGCCGAGGGGGGAGGCTGGGGCCGGTTCCGTCAGGCTTTTGTCGCCGCTGTGGCCTTGCTCGTTCTCTCCCCGGCTGCCACGGCGCTCTATTACCAGGCCCATCCGAACCCGGAGAATCATATTTACAACCCGATGGTCGTCCCCACCTCCATGAATGAAGAGGGCGGCGGGCCGAAATCGCCTTTCTTTCCTTCGTCCGCCAGTACCAACGTGGGCGGCATCATTCCGTCGAATTTCTTCATGGACTCCGCGGCTTGCGGCGAATGCCACCGGGACATCTACAAGCAGTGGAACAGCTCGGCCCACCACTTCGCGTCGTTCAACAATCAGTTCTACCGCAAGTCCATCGAGTACATGCAGGACACGATAGGCACCCAGCCGAGCAAATGGTGCGCCGGCTGCCACGATCACGCAGTGTTCTTCAATGGCCGATTTGAGCGGCCGATCAAGCAGCAAATCGATACGCCGGAGGCGCAGGCAGGCCTCGCGTGCACCTCCTGCCACGCCATCACCAGCGTCCACAGCTCGATGGGAAATGGTGACTACACCATAGAGTACCCGGCCCTCCACGAGCTGATGAGCAGCAAGAACCCGCTCATACGCAAGACGAACCACTTTCTCACCTACCTCGATCCCGAGCCTCACAAACGGACGTTCATGAAGCCCTTCATGCGCGAAGACACGGCGGAATTCTGCGCCTCCTGCCACAAGGTCCACCTCGACGTGCCGGTGAACTCCTACCGCTGGTTCCGCGGCTTCAACGACTACGACGCCTGGCAGGCGAGCGGCGTCTCCGGCCAGGGAGCCCGCTCCTTTTACTACCCGCCGGAATCGAAGAATTGCGGCGGCTGCCACATGCCGCTCGTCGACTCGAACGACCCCGGAAACAAAGGTGGAAAGGTCCATTCCCATCGCTTCCCGGCGGCGAATACCGCCCTGGCCTACGTCAACCAGGACAAGGAGCAGATGGCGGTGACCGAGAAGTTCCTGAAGTCGGGCTTCATTACGGTCGACATCTTCGCGGCCTCGCCGACCACGGAGACGAAGGGCGAAACGGTGATGGTGCGGCGGGGGGCGACCGACAACGCTCCCAAGCTCGCATCGACCTTCGCGGTGGGCGAGGAGGCCGAGCAGGGCGGCGCCGTGTTGCTGCGCGACGTGGGCAAGGTGGCGGCGCCCATCGACAAGGCCGCGCCGCCTCTCGAGCCGGGCTCGACAGTGCGGATCGACGTCGTCGTCCGCACCCGCTCCATCGGCCACTTCTTCCCAGGGGGCACGGTGGACGCCTTCGACGTCTGGCTGGAGCTCCAGGGGAAGGACGCCAGCGGTCGCGTCGTTTTCTGGAGTGGCCGCGTCGAGGACGGTGGCAAGGGGCCGGTCGAGCCCGGAGCGCATTTCTATCGCTCCTATCAGCTCGACGCCGAGGGCAACTACATCAACAAGCGCAACGCCTGGCAGGCGCGAAGCGTGCTCTACACGCGCCTGATTCCGCCGGGCGCCGCCGACGTCGCCCATTACCGGATGAAGATCCCTGCCGACGCCGTAGGCCCCATCACGCTGACGGCGAAGCTCAACTATCGCAAGTTCTCTCACTACTACACGCAGTTTGTTTACGCCGGCCAGCCGAAACCCGGGCAATCACCAGGACTGATCACGGCTCATTACAACAACGCCGAGTACTCGTTCGACAAGGCCAACATTCCGGCCAATGTCTCGGGCAAGATCAAGGGCGAGATCCCTGACCTGCCGATCGTCACAGTGGCCAGCGCCGAGGCCAGCCTGTCTCTTGGCCGCGGCGCGGACTGGCAGCCGCGGGTGGAGAAGAAGGACCGCGAGCGGTGGAACGACTGGGGGATCGGCCTGCTCCTGCAGGGGGATATCAAGGGGGCCGAGTACGCCTTCAAAAAGGTTACCGAGGCCGAACCCGGCTACGCCGACGGTTGGCTCAACGTCGCCCGGGCGCTCATTCGCGAGGGCGAGATGGAGGCGGCGAAGCCCTATATTCAGAAGGCGCTGGCGATCAACGCCGACCTGCCGCGCACGCACTTCTTCAACGCCATGATCCAGAAAGCCGATGGCGACTACGACGGCGCGCTCGTCTCGCTACGCAAGGTGACGGCAAAGTTTCCACGCGACCGCGTGGCGCTCAATCAGCTGGCCCGCATCCTGTTCCTCAAACGGCAGTACAGGGAAGCGTTGCAGGTGCTCGATCAGGTCTGCGCCGTCGATCCCGAGGACGTGCAGATGCACTACACCGCCATGCTCAGCGCCCGCGGTCTGGGAGACGCCCAACGGGCGGAGCGGGAAGCGAAGCTCTTCCGCCGTTTCAAGGCCGAGGAATCGTCGCAGGCCATCACGGCGCGGCCCCGTATGCTGAGCCCGGAGAACAACAACGAGCGGCAGCTGATTCACGAGCATGAGAGCGTTCCCCTCAACACCATCCCGCGGACGACGGAGTCGTCGGCGATTGCAGGAGGTTGAGCTTGAAGACCGCTGCGAAGCGTCTGCTCGCCGTCTCCGCCGGTCTGATCCCGGTGCTGGCTCTCGGCGCCGCGGTTCCCTCCAAGGCTCCGGTGACGGGCAAGAGTGCTGCGCCGGCTGTGAAAGGCGTCACGTTTTCTGACATCACGGCCGCCTCAGGAGTGAAATTCACCCACAACAGCGGCCGGTCCGGGAAGAAATACCTGCCTGAGTCGCTGGGCTCCGGCGTCGCCCTTTTCGACGCCGACGGCGATGGCTGGCTCGACATTCTGCTGATCAATGGCTGCGATTGGGATCCAAAGGGCCGTACCTCGCTGCCCGCCCTGTTTCACAACAACCGCAATGGCACCTTCACCAACGTCACCAAGGGCAGCGGCCTCGACGTGCAGACGTACGGCATGGGAGTGGCCGTAGCCGACTTCGACAATGACGGCCGCGAAGACGTTTACATCACCTCTTTGGATGGCGACCGGCTCTTCCACAATGAAGGCGGAGGCAAGTTCAAGGACGTTACCGCCGCCTCTGGCATCAAGAACGTAAGCTTCGGCACCAGCGCCGCCTGGCTCGACTACGATCGCGACGGCAAAGTCGATCTGTTCGTAGCAAACTACGTGCAGTGGAGCCGGGACAAGGACCTGTGGTGCTCTCTCGACGGGTCCACCAAGTCCTATTGCACGCCGGAGTCCTATAAGGGGACCTCGTCGAAGCTCTATCACAACCTGGGCGGCGGCAAGTTCGAGGACGTCAGCCAGAAGGCCGGCATCGGCGATCCCAACAGCAAGTCGCTCGGCGTCGCCGTGCTCGACTACAACGGCGACGGCTGGCCTGATCTTTTCGAGGCCAACGACACGCAGCCCAACAAGCTTTACCGCAACCTGGGCAACGGCACCTTCAAAGACGAGGCTCTGGAGGCCGGCGTCGCCTTTTCCGAGGAGGGGACGGCTCGCGGCGCCATGGGAGTCGACGCTGCCGACTACGATCGCTCCGGCCGGCCGCATCTTCTGGTGGGAAACTTCACCAACGAGATGCTGGCCCTCTATCACAACGAAGGGAGCGGCGTGTTCGTGGATGAGGCGCCTTCCTCCACAGTGGGTCAGGCGAGCTTGCTCACCCTGACCTTCGGCGTCTTCTTCTTCGACTACGACCTCGACGGCTTGCCGGACATCCTGGCCGCCAACGGTCACCTCGAGGAGGAGATCAACCGCGTCCAGCCGCGGATTCAATACAAGGAGCCGCCGCTTCTTTTCCGCAATCTGGGCAAAGGCAAGTTTGCGTCGTCAGCGTCGGCTGTGGGTCGCGAGTTCGGCCGTCCCATGGTGGCCCGAGGCGCCGCCTACGGCGACCTCGACAACGACGGCGACCTCGACGTCGTGTTCACCACCAACCATGGTCCGGCCGTCGTGTTTCGCAACGACGGCGGCAATGCCAATCACTGGCTGCGGGTGAAGACGGTGGGCACCAAATCCAACCGCGACGGCCTCGGCACCGTGGTGCGCATTGCCAGCGCCGGTGGCAAGCAGTGGGCGACGGTCCACACCGGCTCCTCCTACTGCTCGCAAAGTGAAATCGCCCCCACCTTTGGCCTCGGCCCGGACAAAGTTGTACAGACCCTGGAGCTGGAGTGGCCAAGCGGCACCAGGCAGCGCTTCACCAATGTGCCTGCCAACCAAGTGGTAACCGTGGATGAAACGAAGGGCATCGTGACGGGCGGGTCGGCGATGGCGAAGGCGGCCAAGTAGGGGGCAGGCGTCGGAGATCGGGAGTCCCTTCATTTTGAGCCCGAAAGGCGTGTTACGATGGCCGGGTGGGAGGATAACCATGACCAACGTAGCCATCATGCCTGTTCCTACCGAGCAAGGTGACCTTTCCTATCGCGCCATAGCAGGAGAGAAGCATGCTCAAGGCAAAACGGCCGGCGAGGCGCTAGACGCTCTCACTTCACAATTATCCGCGGACGAGGCAAGCACGCTGGTGATCGTTCAAAGTCTGCGCCCAGACCGCTTCTTTACGGAGGCCCAGCAGCAGCGGCTGAAGGCGCTGATGGCCCGTTGGCGTGACCAGCGTGATCAGGGTGGGACCTTACCTCCCCACGAGCAAGCCGAGCTCGAGGCGCTTATCGCAGCCGAGTTGGAGGCTTCGGCGACTCGGGTTGCCGCCTTGGCCGTGGCGTTGGAGCGATGAACCCGCGGTATACCGAGGTAGCGCTGCGTGCAGGACATCAGTGTGAGTATTGCCACGCGCCAGAAGCTGTTTTCAACTTGCCCTTGGAGGTCGAACATATCGTGCCTGTCGCCCGTGGCGGCAACGATATCGCCGCGAACTGGGCTCTGGCATGTCGCTCCTGCAATCTATTTAAGGCCGCGCACGTTAACGGCCCTGACCCTGAGACTGGTATCGTAGTTGGTCTATTCCATCCTCGCGAAGACCGGTGGGAAGAACATTTTCAGATTGCTTTCGATAGCGGGGAAATCGTGGGTCGCACTTCGGTCGGCAGGGCGACCGTAGTACGCTTGGGGCTGAACAGCAAAAACCAGATTGCGGCACGGCAACAGTGGGTGCGCCTTGGCCTTTTCTCGAGAGATTGAACCGCACAAGATCGACATAGTCCCCGCGTGGCATCGAGCCAGAAGGCGAGGTGGGCTCCAGCACCACGACCTCGAGCGCCAGCGGCTCGAAAACCCGTACCTCTTTCTCCTGCCAGCCCTCGATTTTTTCCAGAGTATCGATCATGGCGAGCTGCCAGGCGTTGTAGCGTTGATAGTCATCGTTGTAGAACGGGCTATTCGGCCGCAGCTGCAAAGCCAGGATGCGGACCGGCCGCTCTTCGGCGAGCCAGCGCCGGAGCTGCCCGAGCTCTGCATCCGCACGCCTCGGAGGCGAGACCACGACGGCCTCTCCCTTGGCGTCCTGCTGGGCCAGCCGCCAGCGCACCAGGCTGTCGCTGAGCTCGTTGAAGGTGCCGATCACCGCCACCCGTGGCACCGCCTGCGTTTGATCCGAGAGGAACTGAAGCGGCTTCCAGAGCGTTTCGGGCGCCGAATACAACGGGTAATCTGTTTCCAGGCGTTCAGCGAGATGGCAACCGGCAGCCGTCCACGCGATGGCGGCCAGGGCTGCGGTGCAGAGCAGTCCTCCCGCCAGTCGCCTTTGCCGGGTGACGGCATGGGCCAGCCGCGCGAAGGCCAGCGCCGCAACCAGCATGAGAAACGGCACCGAGGTGGCGAGGAATCGAGCCTCTTTGTACGGGTGGAGCGTGGCCAGCGCCAGACCCAGGAAGGCTGTGAAGGCGACCGGGCGCCAACCCTCTGAACGGCGCAGCATCGGGAGCGAGACGAGAGCCAAGGCAATCGCCAGGAGACCCAGGATTGGCCGCGCCGAATAATCCTCCAACAACGAGCGGGGATAGAAGAGGAGCGACTCGACGGACAGGATGGGTGGGCCTTCGGTGCGGTTGTGCAGGAAGGCGAGAAGACTCCGTGGGTGAATGGGGCTTGGACTCAGTCCCCACAGCCACAGGGGAGCGACCACGGTGGCGAGGATGGAACGAACCTCCACGGGCAGCGTCCGCCAGCGAGTCGAAAAACCCTCGCGGTCCCGGCCCCAGCGCACCGCCAGCACACCGGCTCCCACCACCAGCCCGGCATAGATCCCCACTCCGGGATTGACTCCCAGCAGCGCGACGAGGAGCAGCAAGCCGAGGTACACCGCCAGCAGAATCCTGCCCGGCGTCCATCCGGGCCAGGAGAGGCGCAACGGCCATCTCCGCCAGATCGCGCCCGCCAGCAGGGCCAGGCCGACGATCAGGCAGTAGTTGTACTTCACCAGGAAGAGCGCGAGCAGAGAAAGGCCTGCCAGCCGCCAAGACCAGACGGTATTCAGCCTCCGCGCCCGCAGGTAGAGACCGACGGCCGCCAATGAAAGAGCGATGCCCGCCATCTCCCGCATGACCACGATGGCAAATACCCGCGGCAGCGGGCTGGCGAGGAAAAGCGCCGCGGCCAGCAGGCCGCTCCAGAGACCGGGAGGTCCGGGATCGGCCTCCCATGCCAGCCAGAGCATCAATGCCGGGGTCAGCGCGAAGAGCAAGGTTGATAGGAGGGTGGCGGACGCGAAGCTCGAGCCGCCGGCGGCGAGGAACGGCAGCAGCAAAAGGGAGTATCCGAAGGGCCACTTGTCCTGGTGGTTCAGCAGACTCAGGAAGTGGAGGGGCTGCCCTGCCGCGAAGGCTTGCAGAAGCTCGACCCCGCCCCAACCGTTGCCGGCCATGTCCCACAAGGGAAGCCGAAGCTGGGTTCGATAGAAGCGGAACAGCGCCGCCGCTTCCAGAACGGATGCGAGGAGGGTTGCCGACAGCCCGGTGAGGAACCCCGTCCTTCCCACTCGCGTCACGGCGACGGCGCCAGGATCGCCAGCACCAGCAGCCGCTCTTTACCGGTGTTGCGGATGCCGTGCATCATCCCTTCGGGGGCGATGAGCATCATTCCCGCCGCCATCGGCTCGTCCCGTCCCGCCAGCAGGAAGACGCCGCTTCCGGCGAGCACGTGGTAGACCTTGTCCATGCCGGAGTGGGCGTGCAACTTGTGCTCCTGGCCGGGCTCGAAGGCGTTCAAACCGACCAGCAGCCTTTCCGACTCGAAGAGCGTGCTCTTTCCCATCCTCTCGGGGTCATAGACGGCAGAGTCCTCGGGACGAAAGGGATGGGATAAGTCCATGGCAGCTCCTGAAGAAGTTGGAATGCTGTAACACTATCGCAAGGCGGTCCAGAATGGGAGGAGACGTCATAGAATGCCTCGGCTTTTCCCCAAAGACTCTCGACCCGAGGGAGACGATATGCAAAAGCTCTGCTGGCTGGCCCTGGGGCTCGGTCTGACGATTGCCGCGACCGCTGCGACCGCCGCGACGGCAATGCCGCAGGAGGCGGCCCACAAGGCTGCCGACCCCGCCCTCGTCGAGCGGGCGCGCAAGCTGCTCGACAAGGTGCCGCTCATCGACGGCCACAACGACCTGCCCTGGGAGTACCGCAAGCGGGTGCAGAACCATCTGGACAAGATCGACCTTCGCGCCGGCACCACGAAGCTCGACCCGCCTCTGCACACCGACATCCCCCGTTTGCGCCGAGGCGGCGTTGGCGGCCAGTTCTGGTCGGTTTACGTGCCGGTCGAGATCACCGGCGCGGATGCCATCCAGGCCGTGATGGAGCAGATCGACGACGTCCATCGCCTGGCCGAGCGCTACCCTGACACGTTCGAGGTGGCCCGCACCGCGGCCGACGTCGAGCGTATCCACCAGGCCGGCCGCATCGCTTCGCTGATCGGCATGGAGGGCGGCCACTCGATCCACAACTCTCTTGCCGCCCTGCGCCTGCTCTATGCGGCCGGCGCCCGCTACATGACGATCACCCATTCGAAGAATACCGACTGGGCTGACTCGGCCACCGACGAGCCCAAGCACGGCGGCCTCACCCGCTTCGGCGAGGAGGTGGTGCATGAGATGAACCGGCTTGGGATGCTGGTGGACCTTTCGCACGTTTCGGCGGAGACCATGAAGAAGGCGCTCGCCGTCACCCAGGCGCCGGTGATCTTTTCCCACTCCTCGGCGCGCGCCTTGGACGCCCATCCCCGCAACGTACCGGACGACGTGCTGAAGCTGTTGCCGGCCAATGGCGGCGTGGTGATGGTGAGCTTCGTTCCGACGTTTACTTCCGAGGTCGTTCGGGCCTGGAGCGCCGAGCAGGACGCCGCCGAAACCCGGCTCAAGACGCTCAATCCAGGCGATCCGGAGGCGGTGAAAAAGGGATTGGAGGCCTGGCGAGGCCAGCACCCGGCGCCGCGAGCCACCCTCGAGCAGGTTGCCGATCACGTCGAGCACGTCCGGAAGGTGGCGGGCATCGATCACGTGGGAATCGGCTCGGATTTCGACGGCATCACCAGCGTCCCCCTGGGACTCGAAGGCGTGGATACCTACCCGGCGCTTCTCGCCGAGCTTCTCCGCCGCGGCTGGACGGACGAGGACATTGGCAAGCTCGCCGGCCGCAACGTCCTGCGCGTCCTCCGCCAGGCCGAGCAGGTGGCGCAACGCCTCCGAAGCGAGCGTCCGGCCTCGGATGCGCTGATCGAGGAACTGGACGGTAAAACGCCGAAATAAGGCACGTCTCTTGCTGGGGACCAGCCCGTGCGGGGTCCGGGAGTGGTCAGAACCCAACATCTAGAATCCCGGCTCTCTGGAGGTGAACGTGCTGCGGAAAATTCCTTTCAGTTGGGTTCTCTGCTTCTTCATCCCCTTTCTTCTATCCCTCTCCAATCTCTTCGCCGCCGCGCCGGAACCGCTCCCGGAGCGGCTCCGTGCCTGGCTCGACGAGGTGGGCCCGCTGATCACGCCACGCGAGCGTGATGCGTTCCTGGCGCTCGCCGCCGACACGGATCGTGACGCGTTCATCCGCCGCTTCTGGGAGGTGCGCGATCCGTTTCCCCAGACGCCCCGCAACGAGGCACGGGAGCGTTGGGAATCACGTCTGCCGGAAGCCCGCCGTCGCTGGGGAGGCACCCGGGACGATCGCGCTCGCATCTTCATGCTCAACGGCGACACGAAGGCGGTGCGGGCCTGGTTCGACGAGCAGGGTTTTAGCGAGGTTGAGACGGCCATCCTCCAGATATCGCCGGGCAACGAAACGCATCTGCATGCGCCGCGCACTGAACTGACCGGCGGCGACGGCGCCCGAGCGACGCGATACTTTCGGACGTCGCCGGAGTTCGCCGCCAAGAAATTGCTTGCCGCCGGTGAGGCCAGAATATTCGAGTTTGCGCGCGTGTTCCGCGACCGCGAGCGTGGCGACCTGCATCTGCCCGAATTCACCATGCTGGAATGGTACCGCGCGGACGCGAGCTACGACGCCGTGATGGCCGACTGCGTCGTCGTGATCGCACACGCAGCACAGGCGACCGGAATCGGCCGGTTTTCGTTCCGGGGCAGAGAAGCCGATCCCTTCGCTGAGCCGGAGCTGCTGACGGTGGCGGCAGCATTCGAGCGGTTTGCGGAAATCGATCTTTTGGCCACGATCCGCAATGGCGTGGGCGATCGCTTGGCGCTCGCGGCCGCGGCAAACACGCGGGTGCGGGTCACGGACGACGACACCTGGTCGGATATTTTCAGCAAGGTGCTGGTCGAGCACGTCGAACCGAATTTGGGGCAGGGGCGTTTGACCGTCTTGTTCGAATATCCGGCGCCGGAGGCTGCATTGGCGCGGACGAAGGCGGCCGATCCGCGCGTCGCCGAACGGTTTGAGGTCTATGCCTGCGGCGTCGAGCTTGCCAACGGGTTTGGCGAACTGACTGACGCCGCCGAGCAGCGGCGCCGCTTCGCCGCTGATATGGACCAGAAGGAGCGGCG
>DATIOS010000150.1:0-11410 GCA_035472915.1 Thermoanaerobaculia bacterium | reverse complement strand
GGCGATCTACATTGGGATCCTCAAGGGATGGATACCCTGGCTTCTCGACGCCCCCCATCAGCTTTTCGAGATCCTGGGTCCTGGCCTCGTGCTCGGGCCGATGCTCCTGGGCAAGACGCTGTTCATCGCCTTCTCGAGCGTCATCGAGGGGCGGCCGTTCTATCCGTCCGAGCTGGGCGACGCCGATCGCGAGTGGTGGGCCCGGTGGTCCGGGTGGGGCCTGCTGTCCGCGCTGACGTGGATGTTTTCCGGCGCCTTTGTCTTCCTCGGACCTCTCCTGTTGAAGACCGTGGCGGCCAAGGTGGCGGCGGCGGTGACGGCCGGCGGGCTCGGCGGCCTGGTGAGTCTGATCGGCAAAAGCGTGGGAACCCCGGCTGCCAACCAGGCAGGAGGAGCGAAGGCCGAAAGCCCCTGGCGCGGCGTGGTGCTGGCCCTCGGGGCACCCTTGTTCTGCCTGGCGACCCTGCTTCTCGTCTCCGTTGGGACCCAGGCCCTTTTTCGGGTCTTGCCGAAGGGTTGGACAGGCTCGGTGGGCGAGGCGCCTGAGCCGTTCCGCGGTTACACGATTTTCGTTCTCGCCGCCGTCGCCGTGCTTTTCGCGTTCGGCGTGCTGATGGGAAAGTTCGTCAACGTCAACCGGTTTTCACTCCAGGGCACCTACCGCAATCGCCTGGTGCGCGCCTACCTCGGGGCCAGCAACAAGCAGCGGCGGCCGAACCTGTTCACCGGTTTCGATATACATGACAATCTCCGGCTGCACGCCCTGCGCGGCAACCGGCCGCTGCCGCTGATCAACATGGCGCTCAATCTGGTGGCCGGAGAGGACCTTGCCTGGCAGCAGCGCAAGGCGGAGAACTTCACGGCGACGCCATTGCACTGCGGCAGCAGCCGGCTCGGCTACCGCCGGACCCAGGGCTACGGCGGGCAGAGGGGGATCTCGCTGGGCACGGCCGTGGCCACCTCGGGAGCGGCGGCCAACCCCAACATGGGGTCCAACTCGTCCGCGGCGATCACCTTCATCATGACCCTGTTCAATGCGCGGCTGGGCATCTGGCTGGGCAATCCGGGACCGCTGGGGCGCAACACCTGGACGCGGGGCGGCCCCGTGAACTCTGCGTCGTTGATCCTCGACGAGGCCCTGGGCTTCACCAACGCCAGCCACCCGTACGTCAATCTCTCGGACGGCGGCCATTTCGAGAACCTCGCCCTGTACGAGATGGTGCGGCGGCGCTGCCGTTTCATCGTCGTGGGCGACGCCGGCAGTGACCCCAGCTATGCCTACAACGACCTCGGCAACGCCATCCGCAAGATCCGCATCGACTTCGGAATCTCGATCGATTTCGCGGACCGCATCAACATCTTTCCCAAGGACCTGAAGAAGACGAATCCCGCGGCGCGCTACTGCGCCGTGGGCCGCATCCGCTATCGCGACGCGGACGGTCCCAACGTGCCGGACGGCATTCTGATCTACATCAAGCCGGCGATTTGCGAGACGGAGTCCTACGACGTCTACAACTACGCACGGTCGTCGTTGACCTTCCCCCACGAGAGCACCGCGAACCAGTGGTTCAGCGAATCGCAGTTCGAAAGTTACCGCGCCCTCGGCCGCGAGGCGATCCTCACCATGGTGCGCAACGGCCCCCATCCGCACCAGACGGTTCCCTTGAGCTTCCAGCAGTTCCAGGAGGACGTGGAGGACTACATCACCAACGGTCCGGTGGTCAAGACAGCCGGCGTGGTCGTGCCGGGCAAGGTCTGAGGCACGCTGTTCAAGGGTTTTGCCACGATGTGCAGCTCTGAGCCCCCTCGGAGTGAAGACCGAAATAACTGAACGTTTATATCGGAAAGCCCCGGCTCCACCCCTTGCACCGCCCAAATCCGCAGCGTTACTATGGCGGCCGGCCAGCCCGCATCCAAGCGGCCAGTGGGCATACCGGAGGGGGAGGTTCATGGCCACAATCACACTGCAAGTCAATGGTAAGAGCCACGTCGCCGACGTGGAGCCGCGGACGTTGCTCGTCGATCTGCTGCGCGAGCACCTGCGGCTCACCGGCACGCACGTGGGCTGCGATACCAGCCAGTGCGGCGCCTGCACGGTCTGGGTCGACGGCAAGTCGGTCAAGAGCTGCGCCATGCTGGCGGTGGAAGCCGACGGCGCGGCGGTCACCACGATCGAGGGGCTGGCGAAGGACGGCAAGCTCCACCCGATGCAGGAGGCCTTCCACACCTGTCACGGCCTGCAGTGCGGCTTCTGCACTCCCGGCATGGTGATGCGCTCCGTTGAGCTCATCCAGCGCAACCCGAATCCAACCGAGGACGAGGTGCGGCACGGGTTGGAAGGGAACTTCTGCCGCTGCACCGGCTACCACAACATCGTCAAGGCCGTGTTGACGGCGGCTGAGACTGTGCGGGGAGGTGCGCAATGAGCGGCGCCGAAGGTTTGGGCGCTTCCGTCGCCCGCAAGGAGGACCGGCGTTTCCTGCTGGGAAGGGGCCGCTACACGGACGACATCACGCTGCCGGGACAGACCCATGCCGTCTTCGTGCGCTCGCCGCACGCGCATGCCACGATCCGCTCGATCGATGCCTCGCAAGCGCTCAAGGCGCCGGGCGTGCTCGCCGTGCTGACGGGAGCCGACGTGGCGGCCGACGGCCTGGGTGGCATTCCCTGCGGCTGGACGATCACCAATAAAGATGGCTCGAAGATGGTCGCGCCACTGCATCCGGCGCTGGCGCAGGGGAAGGCGCGGCATGCCGGCGATCCGGTCGCCATGGTCATCGCGGAAACCCGGGCGCAGGCGAAGGACGCGGCCCAGCTCGTCGAGGTCGATTACGGCCCGCAGCCGGCGGTCGCCCATCTGAACGCCGCGGTCGCGGCCGGCGCGCCCCAGGTCTGGGACGAGGCTCCCGGCAACGTTTGCTTCGATTGGCATCTGGGTGATGCCGCGGCCACCGAGGCCGAGTTTGCCAAGGCGGACCGCGTCGTCTCCCTCGACCTGACCAACAACCGCGTCGCTCCCAACGCCATCGAGCCGCGCGCCGCCAACGGCCACTTCGACGACGTCGACGATCGCTACACTCTCTACACGACGTCGCAGAACCCGCACTTGATTCGCCTGCTGATGGGGGCGTTCACCCTCAAGGTGCCGGAGCACAAGCTGCGCATCGTGGCGCCGGACGTGGGCGGCGGGTTCGGCTCGAAGATCTTCCACTACGCTGAGGAGCTGCTGGTGCTCTGGGCGTCGAGGCGGGTCGGCCGCCCAGTGAAGTGGACCTCCGATCGTAGCGAGGCTTTCCTCTCTGACGCTCACGGCCGGGATCATGTGACCCACGCCGAGCTCGCCCTGACGTCGGACGGCAAGTTCCGCGGCCTGCGCGTGCGGACGCTCGCCAACATGGGGGCCTACCTCTCGACGTTCGCGCCGGCCATCCCGACCTATCTTCACGCGACGCTGCTCTCCGGTCCGTATGTGATCCCGGCCATCTACGCCGAGGTGAAGGCGATCTTCACCAATACGGTGCCGCTCGACGCGGTGCGCGGCGCCGGGCGGCCCGAGGCCACCTATCTGTTGGAGCGGTTGGTGGACAAGGCCGCCCGCGAGCTCGGCATCGACCGCGTGGAGATCCGCCGGCAGAACCTTATTCAGCCGAATCAGTTCCCGTACCAGACACCCGTCGCCCTCCAGTACGACATCGGCGACTATCCGGCCACCCTCGACATGGCTCTCCAGGCGATCGACTACGGAAAGTTTGGCGAGCGTAAGGCCGAGTCGGAGACGCGCGGCAAGCTGCGGGGTTTCGGAATCTCCACTTATATCGAGGCCTGCGGCATCGCGCCTTCCGCCCTGGTGGGCGCGCTCGGCGCCGGTGCCGGACTGTACGAAGCGGCGACGGTGCGCGTCCATCCCACGGGGAGCGTCTCCGTGTTCACCGGCACTCACAGTCACGGGCAGGGGCACGAGACGACGTTCGCGCAGCTCGTCAACGAGAGGCTCGGTATTCCGATCGAGAACATCGAGGTTGTCCACGGCGACACCGACCGCATCCCGTTCGGCATGGGCACCTACGGCTCGCGCTCGGCCGCCGTCGGCGGCTCGGCGATCTACAAGGCGATCGACAAGATCGTGGAGAAGAGCAAGAAGATCGCCGCCCATCTTCTGGAAGCGAGCGTCGCCGACATCGAGTTCGAGGACGGTAAGTTCCGCGTCGCCGGCACCGACCGCGAGAAAACCTTCGGCGAGGTTGCCTTCACCGCTTACGTGCCGCACAACTATCCCATCGAGACGACGGAGCCGGGGCTCGAAGACTCGGCTTTCTACGATCCCAAGAACTTCACCTTCCCCGGCGGTTGCCATCTCGTCGAGGTCGAGGTCGATCCGGAGACCGGCGTCGTCGAAGTAGTGGACGTCGCCATCGCCGACGACGTCGGAGTGATCATCAACCCGATGATCGTGGACGGCCAGGCGCACGGCGGTCTCGCGCACGGCATTGGCCAGGCGTTGCTCGAAGAGTGCGTCTACGACGACGACGGGCAACTGCTTTCCGGCTCGTTCATGAGCTACTGCATGCCGCGGGCCGCAGACCTGCCGTCGTTCAAAGTCGGCAACCACGTCACCCCATGCACGCACAATCCCACCGGCATCAAGGGCGTGGGCGAGGTGGGCGCCATTGGCGTTCCGCCCGCGGTCATCAACGCGGTGATCGACGCCTTGGCGCCGCTCGGCGTCACCGACATCAGCATGCCGGCGACTCCGGAGAAGGTCTGGCGGGCGATCCAGGCAGCTCAAGGAGGTGCCGCGTGAGGAATTTCGAGTTTCACCGTCCCCAGTCGGTCGCCGACGCAGTGACTTTGCTCAAGAGTAACGACGCGGCCAAGTTGCTGGCGGGCGGTCAGAGCTTGCTGCCTGTCATGAAGCTCGATCTGGCGCAGCCCTCGGACCTGGTGTCTCTCGCCAGGATCCCTGGTCTGCGGGAGATCCGCGCCGAAGGGAACGATCTGGTGATTGGCGCGCTCGTCACTCACGACGCCGTGGCCAGCTCGCCCGAGGTGCGGCAGCGCATCCCGGGCCTGGCCGGACTCGCCGGTGGAATCGGCGACGCGCAGATCCGCAACCGGGGCACTCTCGGCGGCTCGCTCGCCCATGCCGATCCGGCCGCCGACTATCCCGCGGCTGTGCTGGCCCTGGGAGCCACGATCGTGACCGACCGGCGGAGCATTGCCGCCGACGACTACTTCACGGGCCTCTTTCAGACGGCGCTGGCGCCCGACGAGATCATCACCGGTGTGCGTTTTCCGGTGCCGGCTTGCTCGGCCTACGCCAAGTTCCCTCACCCGGCGTCGAAGTATGCGGTGGTCGGTGTGATGGTGGCGAAGACCGCGGGCGGCGTGCGCGTTGCGGTGACGGGGGCTGGTTCCAAGGTGTTCCGTCTCCCGGCGCTGGAGGCTGCGCTCGCAGCCAGCTTCACCTCGGGGGCTGTTTCCGGAGTGGAGGTCGCGCCCGCGAATCTACGGACGGGGGGCGAGGCGAGCCCGGAGTATCTGGCGCATCTCGTCAAGGTGATGGCGAAGCGGGCGATCGAGGCCTGCGCGTAGTTTGGACCTGCCCCGCAACGTCGAGGAAACCCGCCGGCTGCTCGCGTCGGGACGCTACGTCGCCGACGCGAGCCTCGCCACCGCGGTCTTCCTTGCCCTCAAGCTGGGTCGCCCGCTTCTCCTCGAAGGCGAAGCGGGCGTCGGCAAGACGGAGATCGCCAAGGTTCTCGCCGAGACGCTGGGCCGGCGGCTGATCCGCCTCCAGTGCTACGAGGGGCTGGACGCGGCGGCGGCGCTTTACGAATGGAACTACCCTCGCCAGATGTTGGAGATCCGGCTGGCGGAGCTGGGAGGCGAGGCGGGGGCTGCCGGCCGGGCGCGGCTGGCGCACGACCTGTTCGACGAGAGATTCCTGCTCAAGCGTCCTCTGCTGCTGGCGCTGGAGCCCCATGGCTCCGGCGAGGCGGGTCCGCCCGTGCTGCTGATCGACGAGGTCGATCGCACGGACGAGCCGTTCGAGGCGTTCCTCCTGGAAATCCTTTCCGACTTTCAGGTCACGATTCCGGAGATGGGTCCTCAGGGGACGATGCGCGCGCCCGCGCCTCCCATCGTCGTGCTCACCTCCAACCGCACCCGCGAGATCCACGACGCCCTCAAGCGGCGCTGCCTCTACCACTGGATCGGCTACCCGGACGCGGCCCGCGAGTTGGAGATCCTACGCCTGCGCGCTCCGGAGCTTGCCGAGGCGCTTGCCCAGCAGATCGTGAGCTTCGTACAGAAGCTGCGCCGGGCCGACCTGTTCAAGCTGCCGGGAGTGGCCGAGACGATCGATTGGGGACGCGCGCTCCTCGCGCTCGATCAGGCGGCCTTGGACACCGACACCGTGAACGCGACGCTCGGTGTGCTCCTCAAATATCAGGACGACATCGAGAAGACGGCAGGCGCACCCGTGCGGGAGATCCTGCGGGAAGTGCTGGTGGAGGCGCCGTGACTCCGGCGACGGCTTCCTCGAAGCTGGCAGAGAACGTCGTCCACTTCACCCGCCTGCTGCGCGGTTCCGGCTTGCGCCTGGGGCCGGCGAGCGGGCTCGACGCCCTCGCCGCCGCGGCCGCCGTGGACGTTTTTCAGCGCGACGAGCTGTACTGGGCGCTCCACTCGGTACTGGTCAAGCGGCCGGAGGATTTCGACCTCTTCGATCAGGCCTTCCGTCTCTTCTGGCGCGATCCGTTTGGGTTGCATTCCGCGATGGCCCAGCTTCTGCCGCACGTGCGCGTACCGCGGGCGCAGACGATTTCGCGGCGGGTCGCCGAAGCGTGGCACCCGCCGTCGGCCTCCGCGAAGCCGGTCCCTGAAAAAATCGAATTCGACGCTGCGCTCACGTTTTCTCCGGACGAGGTGTTCCGCACCCGCGACTTCGATCAGATGAGCGCCGAAGAGCTCGCCCGAGCCAAGCGGATCGTGGCCCGCATGGTGACGGCGCTGCGGCCCGTTCGCACGCGGCGGTACGCGTCCGACCCCCACGGCGCGGCCATCGATCTCGCCCGCACCGCGCGTGACAGCTTCAAGACCTTCGGCGATCTGGCGCCGCTGCGTTTCCGCTCGCGCGTCTCGCATCCGCCGCCGCTCGCCGTGCTGTGCGACATCTCGGGATCGATGGGGCGCTACTCGGAGGTGATGCTGCACTTCCTGCACGCCCTGCTCGACGACCGCGACGCCGGTAGCCGCATTCACGCCTTCCTGTTCGCCACCCGGCTCACCAACGTGACGCGAATCCTCCAACGTCGCGACGTCGACGAGGCGCTCGCGCGCTGTGGCCGCGAGGTTCAGGACTGGTCGGGAGGAACGCGCCTGCGCACCTGTCTGCACGAGTTCAATCGTTCCTGGTCGCGGCGCGTTCTCGGTCGCGGCGCCGTGGTGCTGCTGGTCACCGACGGGCTCGACCGCGACTCCGAGCCGGGCCTGGAAGCCGAGGCGGAGCGGCTCCACAAGTCCTGCCGCCGGCTGATCTGGCTCAACCCGCTGCTGCGCTGGGAGGGTTTTCAACCGAAGGCCATGGGTGTGCGCGCCCTGCTGCCGAACGTCGACGAGCACCGGCCGGTGCACAACCTGGAGAGCCTGGAGGCGTTGGGGCGGGCTTTGGGGGAAAGGGCTTCAGAGAAGCTCAGCTAAAGTTTTTGGCGCGCGCCACTTCAGCCCCTCTCACGGGATTCGCGGATTGCGTCCAAGATGTCCTGTGTCGTCGCCCTGGTGCTGACGGCGGCGACGTCAAAGGGAGAGGTGCTTTGCGGCCGGAGGACGATGCTGAACTGGTCACCGTTACGGCGCCGGATGATCACCTCTTGCTGCCTGGCCTCCTCCAGCACGGTGGCGAGCTGCTCTCTGGCTTGAGTAAAGGTATAGATTTTCATGGTCACACCAACAATCGAATGCCTAGCTTCTTCGCGACCGCCCGCATTTTCCCATCGAGAGCGACGAGCGGCCGCCGATGCGACAGCGAGCAGTGGAGATAATAGGCATCGTAGGCGTAGATCCCGTGTTCCAAAGCAATGACAAGAGCGGCTTCGACATCCACGGAAACAAGCTGAACGGGAATCCGCTGTGTCGCCCTCCAAGCCGGGACGATCACCTCTTCCTCAATCCGCCCCCTCTTGCGCATCGCGATCAGCGCATTGCCGATCTCGTAGGGCAAAACGAAAGGAGAGATCAGAGTAACGCCTTCCGTCGCATCAATGATCGAGCCTCGCTCCGGCTCATCAAGGACAACGGCAAGGAGCGCGCTCGCGTCGGCGACTACCTCCACACGCCCAATTGTACAGGTCTCGTTCGGCGCGGGCAAGGCACGAGCTCAATCAAGGCTCGTAGCCGTTTCGGATGAGCTCGCCGGCACCAGGACTTTCGCGGTTCTCCCGATCTCGTCGCCAAATCGCCTGGCGATCCTCTGACCTGTCTCGCAGGCCGCGCCGCGGCGGACCACGGCGACGATGGCGCCTCCGAAGCCGCCGCCGGTGATACGGGCGCCGAAGATATCGGGCTCTTCGGCGGCCAGCTCGACGAGGCGGTCGATCTCGGGGATGGAAACTTCGAAATCATTGCGCAGCGACTCGTGGGAGGCGGCCAGGAGCCTGCCGAGGCGCGGCAGGTCACGCGAGCGTAGGGCAGCCACGGCGGAGCGGACGCGGGCGTTCTCGGTGACGACGTGACGCGCCCGGCGGTCCAGCGGCTCGTGGAGAGTGCCGAGGCGCCAGAGGTCCTGGGTGCACAGATCCCCAAGCTGCGCCACTTGCAGTTGCTCGGCGGCGGTCTCGCATTCGCGGCGGCGGGTGCGATATCCGCCGGTCGCGTGCCGGTGGGAGATTCCCGAATCGATCACCAGCAGCTCGGCGTCGCCGGGCAATCGAACTTTCTCAAAGCGCAGGGTGCGGGTGTCGAGGAAGAGGGCCGTGGTTTCATCGGCCAGATTGGCCGCCATCGGGTCCATGATTCCCACCGGCGCGCCGACGAAGTCGGTCTCTGCCTTCTGTGCGGCCTGGGCGAGGCGCAGGTCGTCGAGGCTCAGCCCGAAGGCTTCACGCAGGGCCCGCAACAGGGAGACTTCCAGGGCGGCGCTGGAGGAGAGGCCGCTGCCGGGTGGAACGTCGGATTCGACGCGCAGGTCGAAGCCGCCGAGCCGGTGTCCGGCGAGGCGTAGCGCCTCCGTGATTCCCTGCACGTAGTCGACCCAGCCGTGGCCGGGCTCCTCGTTGCCCAGCCGATACTCCTCGATGTCCGGCTCCATGTCGCGGCTCCACGCCCGAACCCGGGAATCCTCTCGAATCGCCAGCTCTACCCGCGCCCTCTGCGGGATGGCGACCGGCAGCACGAGGCCGCCGCTGTAATCCGTGTGCTCGCCGATTAGATTCACCCGGCCCGGAGCATCAGTTCGGATCTCGGGAGAGCGGCCGAAGAGAGCGGCAAAAGTGGGAGTCTCGGTCATCGCTGCCGGCAATCTATAATGTCTTCGCTCCCAGGAGGACCGCCCCCATCTCCACACGTCAAGTCCGTCCCGAAGCGGTTCAGCTCGAGCTTTTCACCCATCGCTTCGCGGCCATCGCTCGTCAGATGGGGGAGCGGCTCCAGCGCACGGCCGTCTCCACCAACGTCAAGGAGCGGCTCGACTTCTCCTGCGGCTTGCTCGATCCGGCCGGCGAGTTGGTGGTCAACGCGCCGCACATCCCTGTCCATCTCGGCGCCCTGGGACTCTGCGTCCGGCGCCTGCGGGAGACGATAGCCATGGAGCCGGGGGACGTGATCGTCACCAATCACCCCGCTTTCGGCGGCTCGCACCTGCCGGATGTGACGGTGGTAACCCCCGTGTTCGCAGCGGAGGAGGGCGCCCTTCTCGGCTATGTGGCGAGCCGCGCTCATCATGCGGAGATCGGCGGGATTCGGCCCGGTTCCATGCCGCCCGGGGCGCGGCGGCTGATCGAAGAAGGAGTGGTGATCGCGCCCACTCATCTCATCCGCCGTGGCGAGCCACGCTGGGACGTGGCTCGCCGGCTGCTGCTGGAGGCGCCGTTCCCCTCCCGCGCGGTGGAGGAGAACCTGGCCGATCTGCGGGCCGCGGTGGCGGCAAATCACCGCGGAGCTGAAGCCCTGGCCTCACTCGCGGCCGAGCACGGCCGGGAAACTGTGCTTCATTACGTCGCTGCTCTCAAGGCCCGAGCCGAGGAACGACTGCGTGCCGCTCTGGCTCGCCTTCCTACGGGCAGCTACTCCGCAGTGGAACGGCTGGACGACGGTGCGGTGCTCGCCGTGCGCATCGACATTGCGGGCTCGGGGGCCGATCCCATCGTCACCGTCGACTTCGCCGGCACCTCCGGCGTGCATCCGGGCAACCTCAATGCGCCGCCGGCTGTGGTGCGGAGCGCCATTCTCTATGTTCTGCGCCTGCTCATTGCCGAGCCCCTGCCGCTCAACGAGGGGATTTTGCGCGCGGTGGACATCCGTATTCCGCCGGGGATGTTGAACCCGCCGTTTCCCGACGATCCGGCCGAGGCTCCGGCCGTGGTGGGCGGCAACGTCGAGACCAGCCAGCGCGTTGTGGACACGCTGGTGAAAGCCCTCGGGCTTCTCGCCTGTGGCCAGGGGACGATGAACAACCTTCTCTTCGGCAATCCACGCTTCGGCTTTTATGAGACCGTCTGCGGCGGCTCTGGCGCCGGCCCAGGATTCCACGGCACCAGCGGCGTCCACGTCCATATGACGAACACGCGAATCACCGATCCAGAGGTCTTGGAGCACCGCTATCCCGTGCGGTTGGAACGCTTCGCCCTGCGCGCCGGTTCCGGCGGCGCCGGCCGCTGGCACGGCGGCGACGGCGTGGTGCGGGAGCTGACCTTTCTCGAGCCCATGTCCCTGTCGCTCCTGACGCAGCATCGCGTGGAGGCGCCGTATGGAGTGAAGGGCGGGTTTCCCGGCGAGCGCGGTCGCCAGCGTTTGGTGCGGGCCTCGGGCGAGGTGGAAGAGCTAGCCTCCATCGACGGACGTGAGGTCGGCCCTGGGGACCGGCTGATCTTGGAGACGCCGGGTGGTGGTGGTTGGGGAGAGGAGGCTTGAGGTCTCCTCACACCCGCCGCTGCCGCAACACCTCGTAGACGCCGAGAGCCACGGAAGTCGAGAGGTTGAGCGAGCGCAGCTCCGGGTCCGCCATGGGGATGCGAACCAGTCGGTCGCGATGCCGCTCACGAATCTCCGGCGGGAGGCCGACGCTTTCCTTGCCGAAGATCAGAACCGTCCGCTCCGGGTAATCGACGCTCCAATACTCCCGTGTCGCCTCGGAGCTGAAGAAAAACGGCTCGCCGAGCCCGGTAAGCCGCGCTTCGAAGGCGCTCCACGAGTC
>DATIOS010000149.1:0-3405 GCA_035472915.1 Thermoanaerobaculia bacterium | reverse complement strand
CCGGGCCCTGGTGCCCGTGCTGTGGCCGTGGTCTGACGTGACCTTCGACATCGACTTCGGGGTCTGGCACCCTTCGACCTTCACAGGTTCCCTGATTTGCGGGTTCGTCGGGGTGTTCTTCCTCTTCGCATCCATCAATCTGCTCAACGCCTTGGCACTCATTTGGCGCCAGCTGGCGACCTCGATGCTGGGCAGCGCGCGCTTCACCGCCATCCCGCCGAGCTCATCGTTGCCCGGGGTGACAGGGGGGGTCGGCGCCGGCTGTTGCCTGAGCGGTGTTTAAGCCCGAACGTTTTTTTCGCTTCCGGGCAGGATAGCATTGGGTGGTTTCTCAACCCGCTCCCAGCCCATGAAAGCCCCCTCCCTCGACGAGCTCGTGACGTTGCCCGAGCCCCTGGCTTTGCATCGCCAGCTCGACTCCGGCAACTACCGCATCTTTCGCTGGCTGTTGGTGGTCGTGGCGTTGTGTACCGTGGCGGGAACCGGGGTCTCCGCCGACCTCCACGATGTTTGGGGCTTGTTCCTCTACCCGCTCGACCTGCTCTTCTGCGCCGCCCTCTTCGTCTTCCGCGACCGGGAGATCTTCTCCCGCAGCTTCCGCCAGTTCCTGCTGGCCTTCCTCTGCGTCGAGATCCTGGTGCTGAAGTACGCGGCGAGCCACTCGTCGGACGCGCCCACCCCGCTCTTCATCATGACGGCGTTCCTGCTGCTGACCTTCCGGCTGCGGGTGGTCGAGCACCTCATGCTCTACGGTTTTCTCTGGGTGGTGGCGGTCTTTCCCCTGAGCTGGGTGGGATTGGGCCGCACGGCGGAGTCCCGGGCCGGCGGGGACACCGTCGCCATCACTGTGATCTCCGGAATCTGCCTGGCCGTCGCCGTCACCTTGACCCAGGTCGGCCGGCGCCGCTTCCTGGCGATCTGGCGCAAAGAGAGCTCCCGCCACCGCGAGCGGCTGCGCATGCGCGAGGAGATCGAGTACGCCCGCAAGATCCAGCTCAGCATGCTCCCCCAGGGAGCGCCGGAGATCGACTGGCTGGACCTTGCCGCCGCCTCGCTTCCCGCCACCGAGGTCGGCGGGGACTATTACGACTACTTCCGGCTCGCTCCGACCCAGCTCGCGCTCGTGCTGGGTGACGTCTCCGGCCACGGCCTGGCGAGCGGCCTCCTCCTTTCGGGCGTGCGGAGCTGCCTGTATCTCCTGGAGCAGGACCTCTGCTCGCCCATTCCCGTCTTCGAGAAGCTCAATCACATGGTGCGGCGCACGACCGAGCGGCGCACCTATATGACCCTGCTCTGCGCGGTGCTCGACAGCGAGGCCGGAACCTTGTCGGTGACCAGTGCCGGCCATCCGCCGGTGCTGCACTACGATTCCCGGAGCCGCTCCTTCGAGGAGATCGGCCAGGGCGCCCCGCCTCTCGGTACCTTTCTCCAGGCCGACTATATGGAGCAGCGGCGTCCGGTGGCCGCCGGCGACCTGCTGGTCTTCTACACCGACGGCCTCGTCGAGGCCCGCAACGCCCAGGGCCAGGACTACGGCGACGCCCGCCTGCAGCGTGCCGTGGCCCGCGCCGTCGACAGCCGGACGGCTCGCGAGGTCCGCGACTCCATCCTCGGCGATCTCTCGAACTTCAAGGGCGACGAGGAGCAGGCGGACGACATCACCGTCGTCGTCGTGCGCCTGCGCTGGCCGGAGCGGCCGGACCAGGGCCAGAACTCTTCTCCCTCGCCGCCGTAGGTAGCCACGACGCCGCCTTGTCTGTCGCAACGGCTGAAATGCGATGAAGCTGCCAACCTTCGACGACCTCGTCCTTCTCCATGAGAGCGAGGCCCTGCAGCGGTACTTCGCGGGGCGCAACTGGCGCATCCTGCGCGGCGTCCTCGTCATCGCTCTGGTGATCTCGCTGGTTGGCCTGGCCCACACCGTTGATCAGGGCAACCCGCTGGCCTTCATCCTCTACCTCGCCGACTTCGCGGTCACCGTCGCCCTCTTCGGCTCCCGCAAGGAGCCCTGGTTCGAGAGGCATTATCAGCGTCTCCAGACCGCCTATCTGCTCCTCCAGGACTTCGCCTGGAGCCCCATCGCCTTTGGCGTCCACAAGGGAGCGGGGATGGCGGGCGTGCTGCCCTGGCTTTTCCTTTTTCTCCGCCTTTCTCCTGCTGACGCCATGCTGCTCTACGGTGCCTATTGGGCGGTTTCCTGCCTTCCGCTCGCCACGCTTGGCCTTGGCACCCGCACGGAGATCGCTGTTGGCCCCACTTTCGGAGCCATCGCCCTGCTGGTCCTCTCTCTGGTCTGGACCCGCTTCGCGAAGCATCGCTTCCTCGAGCAGTGGCGGCGGGAGCACCTGCGGGCGAAGGAACGGCTGCGGATGCGGGAGGAAATCGATACCGCCCGCCGCGTCCAGACGAGCATGCTCCCCCAGGCCCCGCCGGCGGTGGAGTGGTTGGAGTTTTCCGCCGCGTCGCTCCCGGCGACCGAGGTCGGCGGTGACTATTACGACTACTTCCGCCTATCGCCCTCGCAGGTTGCGCTGGTGATCGGCGACGTGGCGGGCCACGGGCTGGCGAGCGGGCTCCTGCTGTCGGGTGTGAGGAGCTGTCTCTATATCCTGGAGGATCAGCTTGCCTCGCCGGCCCTGGTGCTCGAGCGTCTGAGCCCGATGGTGCGGCGGACGACGGACCGGCGGATGTACGTCACCCTGCTGGAGGCGGTCCTGGACCGCGAAGCGGGCACGCTCGCCGTGGCCAACGCCGGGCATCCGCCCCTGCTGCACAAGGGGAGCGACGGCTGGGAGGATCTGGGGAAGGGAGCGCCGCCCCTGGGCACCTTCCAGGACGCCCACTACGAAGCCGAGACGCGTCCCCTGAGCGCCGGCGATATCCTCGTCCTCTTCACCGACGGGCTCCTGAAAGTGCGCAACGATGCCGGCCAGGAGTATGGCCGCGACCGCCTGGTGCGCGCCCTCGACCGCGCCGGCAAAGGCGCCCGCGCCTCGGAGATCCGCGAAGCCGCCCTCTCCGATCTCGCCCTCTTCCGCGGTGGCGCGGAGACGGAGGACGACATCACGCTGGTTGTGGTGCGGGTGGTGTAGACGCTTTGTGCCCGAACCGAAAAACCCTCATCACCCCGGCTCTCTTCTCCCGACACGGAGCACCCCCTCCCAAGACCCTCATCACCCCGACCCTCTTCTCCCGACCCCCTCAACCCCCTCACCGGGAGAAGAGGGAGAACAGCAAGATTCCACGTCTGAGAGGGAGTGGTGGGGGAAAGCTCGATGCGGGAACGCCGCCCTGATTTCTTTGACCTATCCTGTCGAGACCCCCTCTGCTCCCGGTGTGGGGGGTGGGAGGGGGCGGGAGAAGAGGGCCGGGGTGATGAGGGTCTTGGGTGGCCGCCCCTCGGGT
>DATIOS010000148.1:0-5575 GCA_035472915.1 Thermoanaerobaculia bacterium | reverse complement strand
GCCTCCGGCTCCGGTCCGCGATTGGCGGCCGTGATCCGGATCAGGATGTCGTTCGGCGCCGCCTTGCTGTACTCCACGAAGACGTCGAAATATCGGTTGTCGTCGAAAATCCCGGTGTCGAGGATCTCGAACTCGGGGTCGTTTCTGCTGCGCCGGCGGTTCTCCTCCATCAGGCGGGCATAGGGAAACTCTCTGTGAGGGTACTTGTAGAGCGCCTTGGCATAGCAGCCGGTGGGCGTCGAGTCGAGGTAGAAATAAACTTCCTTGACGTCTTCGCCGTGGTTCCCCTCGGGGCCGGCGAGGCCGAAAAGCCGCTCCTTGAGGATCGGATCACGGCCGTTCCACAAAGCGAGGGCGAAACAGACGCGACACTGGCGGTCGCAGAGCCCCAGCAGACCGTCTTCGCCCCACCGGTAAGCCCGGCTGCGGGCGTGATCGTGGGGCAGATAGTTCCAGGCGTCGCCGTTTGCCGAGTAGTCCTCCCGTACGGTTCCCCACTGGCGTTCAGGAAGGTAGGTTCCCCAACGCCGCCAGTCGGCCTCCCGCCGGGAGTCCTCTCCAAGACGCTTGGATTCCGCATCGAGAGGACCGGCGTCGTGGAGAGGCTCAGGCGTCGTCGCCATCGTGGTGGACCCTACATTGCCTTTCGGTACCGGCTGAAGGAAAGGGTTGCCAAAATGCCGCAGATCAGAGCAAAACTGGCCAGCAGGGCCAGATAAATCAGGATGTCGGACGAGGCTTCGCCTTGAAAACCGTCACGGGCGGCGGTGACCGCCCAGTTGACCGGATTGAAACGGGAGACGCCGCGAATCCACTGCGGCATGAGATCCCGCGACATGATCATGCTGGAGAGGAACGTCGTCGGCAGCACGATGAAGTTCATCACGGCGATGACCATCTCCTGCCGGCGTGCCAAAAGCGCCAGGGCATTCGAGAAGGAAGCGAAGGCGGCGCCGAGGAGCGCCGCGGCGAGAAACACCGTCAGGATTCCGGGCAGGCCGCCCAGCGGCCGGGCTCCCAGGAGGCAGGCGACGACGAGAATGATGGCGGCCTGCAAGATCACCTGGACAGCCGCATGAAGAATGCGGCCGGCGATCAGTGCGCCGCGAGAGACCGGCGTCGCCAGGAGGCGATCGAGCACGCCGCGGTCGATGTCGCCGAGCAGGCCCATTCCCGAATAGGCGGCGCCGAAGAGGGCCGTCATGATGGAAATTCCGGGAGCGAGGAACTGGACATAGGAAATCGATTGCGCGTGAGCGTGGCTCTCGAAACCAGGGATCGTCGTCACCGACTTGAAGAGTTGGCCGAAGAGCAGCACCCAGAGAACGGGTTGGACGATGGAGATGATGACGAACACGGGCATCCGCATCGTGGCGCGGATCAGCCGCATGAACAGGTGCCAGGTGTCTTGGAGGAATTCCATGAATTGGGCTCAGGCGATGGCCGATTCGCCCTCTTCCCGGTAGGCGTGGCCGGTGGCGGTCAGGTAGACGTCTTCCAGGGAAGGGCGCGCGAGGGACACCTGCGCCACGTCGAGGCCGGCCTTTTCCAGCGCGGCCAGCAGCACGGGCACGGCGCGAGCGCCATGGCCCACCTGAGCGTAAAGGCGTCCGCCGTCCACCAGCACTCTCGACACGTCCTCCTGGCCGCGGAGCACCAGCTCGGCCTCGGAGGTGCGGCTGCGGACGGCAAGCTCCACTGACACCACGTCACCGCGCAGTTGCCCCTTGAGCTCGTCCGGAGTTCCAGTGGCCACGATCCGGCCGCCGTCGACGATGGCCAGACGCTGGGCGAGCTGGTCCGCTTCCTCCAGGTAGTGGGTGGTGAGGAGCAGCGTCAGCCCTCCCTCCGCCAGCCGGCGGACTTCTTTCCACATCACCGACCGGCTCTCCGGATCGAGGCCGGTCGTGGGCTCGTCCAGGAACAGCACCTCGGGGCGGTGGATCAGCCCCATGGCCACATCGAGACGGCGGCGCATACCGCCGGAGTACGTGAGGGCCGGGCGGTCCGCGGCGGACGCCAGCTGAAAGAGGTCGAGAAGCTCCTCCACCCGGCTGCGTAGCGCAGCGCCCGAGAGGCGGAAAAGTTGCCCTTGGAGGGTGAGGTTCTCACACCCGGTGGCGGTGACGTCCACTCCGGAGGCCTGGGCGACGTAGCCGATGCGCCGGCGCACTTCGCGAGACTGCGAGACGACGTCGAAGCCCGCGACTCGCGCCTGGCCCGCCGTGGGCGCCGAGAGCGTGGTGAGGATGCGGACCGTGGTGGATTTGCCGGCGCCGTTGGGGCCGAGGAGCGCGAACACTTCTCCGGGGCGGACGGAGAACGAAAGGCCGCGCACGGCCTCCACTCCACCCGCGTAGGTTTTGCGGAGGCCTTCGACCTCGATGGCAGCCATCGGTGCGGTGCTTAGTGGTGGGAGCCCGGCAGGCGTCCTTGGATCAGACTGCCCGGTACCCGGACGAAATCACTGGAGCCGAAGGTGGGCTCCAAGTGAAACAGGTCCGGCGTCCGCCGGTTGTGCTTGCCCGGCGGCGAAGCCACGAAGCCAGGGAGGAAAATCACCGGCTCGCCCCAGGGGGCGTAGGGCCCGACGTAGGGCGGGGCAGGCGGCTGCGTCAAGGCCTTGGTCAGGGCGATCTCGGTCAGCACGGCGAGCCGCTCGTCCCGGGCCGCGCGGGCCTGCTCCTGACGATCGGCGCGGCGCTGAGCGTAATCTTCGGCTTGGGCGCGAGCGCGTGCCTGGTACTCCTCCTGGGAGATCCACTGGCCATTGGACGTCTGCACGAAGCCCTTGCGGCGCATCGCATCCTCGTAGCGAATCCAGCGGTCCAAAGATTCGTCGAGGACGAAGCCGAAGCCGCGCAGGATAGGGGCCAAGCCCGGGGCATGGGGATCCAGCACCGCGGCGTTGAGCGCCGACTCCCTGGCAGCCTGGGCGAGTTGCTTGCTCTCCGCCCAACGAGCCAGCTCCACCCAATCCGCCGCCCGCGTCGCCGGACTCTTCTTGAGAGAATCCTTCCGTTGCAGGTATTCGCCGAGGTTCGAGTCGCCCGCCTCCACTCGCAGCACCTGGCTCTTCGGCAGGACGAGCACCCCGCTCTGCAGGTGAATACGCACCTGCGTCGTGGTCTCCTCGGCCATGACGTCCTCGAACTTGCGCCCATTGGTGAGGTAGACGTTGTCGGCGAAGACGGGGAGTGCCGTCAGCAGGAGAAGGAGGACCGGGAGAGGACGAAGACGCATGGCGAACGCCCCTTTCGTTGTCTACATATCTTAACACGCGGGGGTAGGGCTCTATTCGCTGAACCCGCCCGGCCAGACAACAAAAAGGGCGGCCTTGGCAGGCCGGCCCTTGGCTTTCCATCCGATGAGGTAAAGGCTAGTCGCCTTCGAGCACTTCCTGCGGCAGGCTGCGGATCTCCTCGTCGCCGAACTCGAAGAACAGCTCCTCCTCGGTCTCCGGCTCGGACTCGACGAACTCCTCGGCCATGTGGAAGTCGTGGTAGTGATCCATGCCCGTCCCGGCCGGGATGACGCGGCCCACGATCACGTTCTCCTTCAGGCCCCGCAGGCCGTCCACCTTGCCGCTGATCGCGGCCTCGGTGAGCACCCGGGTGGTCTCCTGGAAGCTCGCGGCGGAGATGAAGCTGTCCGTCGAGAGCGACGCCTTGGTGATGCCCAGGAGCAGCGGCCGGCCAATGGCGGGGGTACCGCCGGCGGCGACGACGCGCTCGTTCTCCTCCTGGAACTTCCAGCGATCCACCTGCTCGTCGATCAGGAACTCGGTGTCCCCGACCTCCTCGATCTTCACCGACCGCATCATCTGGCGCACGATCACCTCGATGTGCTTGTCGTTGATGGCCACGCTCTGCGAGCGGTAGACCTCCTGGATCTTGTCGGTCAGGTAACGCTGCAGCTCCTTCTCGCCCAGCACCTGCAGGATGTCGTGAGGGTTGATGGCGCCGTCGATCAACGGATCGCCGGCCCGCACCCGCTCGCTCTCCTGGACGTTGATGTGGATCGACCGCGGCACCAGGTACTCGCGGCTGTCGCCGAGCTCGCTTTCGACGACGACCTTGCGCATTCCCTTGTGCACGTCGCCCAGGCGGACGACGCCGTCGATCTCGGTGATGATCGCCGGCTCCTTGGGGCTGCGGGCCTCGAAGAGCTCGACGACGCGGGGCAGACCGCCGGTGATGTCCTTGGTCTTGGTGGTCTCGCGCGGGATCTTCACCAGCGTGTCGCCGGCGAAGACGTCGACCCCGTTCGGCACCACCAGATGGGAGCCCGACGGCAGCAGGTACCGCTTCTCGCGGCCGTCGTCGCCGTGGATGAGGATCGCCGGCACGCGCTTCTCGTTGGCCGACGCCTCGACGATGATCTTCTGCGACAGGCCGGTGACCTTGTCGGTTTCCTCGCGGACGTTCTCGCCCTCGACGATGTCGTGGAACTCCACCTTGCCGCCGATCTCGGAGAGGATGGCGGAGGTGAACGGGTCCCAGGTCACCAACTCGGTACCCGGCTCGATCTCGTCGCCCTCGTGGACCAGGAGCTGCGAACCGTAAGTCAACGCGTAGCGCTCCCGCTCGCGGCCCTTCTCGTCGGTGATGACGAGCTTGCCCGAACGGTTGATGACGATGAGCGAGCCGCGCCGGCTCTCGACGGTGTTGACGTTGAGGAACTTCACGATGCCCGGGTTCTTGGCGATGTGCTTCGACTGCTCGGATACACGCGACGCCGTGCCGCCGTAGTGGAAAGTGCGCATGGTGAGCTGCGTGCCGGGCTCGCCGATCGACTGCGCGGCGATGACGCCCACCGCCTCGCCGATCTCCACCATCTTGCCGGTGGCCAGGTTGCGGCCGTAGCAAAGGTGGCAAACACCGCGCCGCGTCTCGCAGGTGAGCACGGAACGGATCTTCACCCGCTCGATGCCCGCCGACTGGACGGCGGTGCCCAGGATCTCGGTGATCTCCTGGCCGACGGAGAGGATCAGCTCGCCGGTCATCGGATCGTAGATGTCCTCCTGGCTGACGCGGCCGACGATGCGGTCGCGCAACGGCTCGAGGATCTCGCCGCCTTCCATGATCGCCGTCACGTAGATGCCGTCGATCGTGCCGCAGTCCAGCTCGTTGATGATGACGTCCTGGGCCACGTCGACCAGGCGGCGGGTCAGATAGCCGGAGTCGGCCGTCTTGAGCGCCGTGTCGGCGAGGCCCTTGCGGGCGCCGTGCGTGGAGATGAAGTACTGCAACACCGAAAGTCCTTCGCGGAAGTTCGCCGTGATGGGCTGCTCGATGACCTCGCCCGAGGGCTTCGACATCAGGCCGCGCATACCGGCGAGCTGGCGGACCTGCTCGCGCGAGCCGCGGGCGCCGGAGTCGGCCATCAGGTTGATCGGGTTGAAGACGCCCGTCGTCTTCTCGACCTCCCGCATCTCCTGAACGATGGTTGCGAGCGTATCAATGGCGTCCAGCATGTCCCGGTTCGGGATCGTCGGCATGCGCCGGAACCCCTGGACCGACTCACTGGCCAGCGGTTCGGCCTCAGCAAGCCTGCCCTCCTGCCCCAGGTGCCA
>DATIOS010000147.1:0-3002 GCA_035472915.1 Thermoanaerobaculia bacterium | reverse complement strand
CCGCCAGTGCCCGGCCCCGCACCGGCCGCTTCGCCGCCATCGTCGGCACGATGACCCTCCTGGTCACCGCCACCGGCGTGCTGATGCAGCTCCAGGACACCCTCAACACCGTTTGGGAGGTGACGCCCAAACCGGGCTTCTTCCTCAAGCGCCTGCTGCTCAAGCGGCTGCTCTGCTTCGGATTGATCCTCGGCGTGGGAGTGTTGCTGCTCGCTTCGCTTGCCGCCGGCGCCGGCCTCACCGCTTTGCAAAAAGTCCTGGAAGCGCGCCTCGAGATTGGACTGTCCAAGTTTCTTGGCTGGAGCGAGGTGACGCTCTCGTGGTTGTTGATGACGGTGCTGATCGCCGTCATCTTCCGCGTCCTGCCGGACGTGGAGCTCACCTGGCGCGATGTCGCCTGGGGAGCCGCCATCACCTCGGTCCTCTTTCTCTCCGGTCGCTATGCGATCGGCTTCTACCTGGGGCGGACCGGCGTTACCTCGACCTACGGCGCCGCGGGATCGCTGGTGCTGGTCCTGCTCTGGATCTACTACTCCTCCCTGATCTTCCTGATTGGGGCGGAGTTCACCCGGATTCACTCCCGGCGCTACCGCGAAGGTTTGGCCAAGGCCTCTCCGGGCGCGGAGCGGGTCGCCACCATCAAGGTTCCTCTCGAGGCGTCTCAATCCTGAGATGCGCAGGCTTTCGTTCCTCATGGCCCTCGGGCTCGTCATCCTCGCGCCGGCCCTCCACGCCGCGGCGAAAGCCAAGGTCAGTGTGAAAGTCGAGGTCGAGGGAGTGTCGCGCCAGCTGGCGCGGAACATCCATTCGTCGCTGAGCCTGGAGCAGGCCGACAAGGACGAGCTGAACGAGGAGCGCATCCGGCGCCTCCACGCCGGCGCTGACAAAGAGATCGAGGAGGCCCTCCAGCCTTTCGGCTATTACCGGCCGCACGTCCGCTCTGAGCTGCGACAGGAGGGGGATCGTTGGATCGCCCACTATGACGTGGACGCCGGGCCGCCCGTCAAGATCGCCAGCGTCGATCTGAAACTGACCGGCGCTGGAGCGGACGATCCGCAATTCCGGGAGATCGCCGCCGGCTTTCCATTACGTAAAGGAGCGGTGCTCTATCACCCGGACTGGGAGACTGGCAAAAAGGCTTTCGAAGACTACGCGGCCGAGGCGGGCTATCTCGACGCCGCCTTCCAGGCCAACGAGGTGCGGGTGAGCCTGGAGCGCTACGAGGCGGACGTCGTCCTGCATTACAACACCGGACCGCGGTACCGTTTCGGCGAGGTGCGTTTCAATCAGGACGTGCTCAAGCCCGAATTGCTCACCGGCTATGTGAAGTTCAAGCGCGGCGAGCCGCTGAACGTCAACCAGGTCCTGGAGCTGCAGAGCGCCCTCTCCGACAGCCCCTACTGGGGGCGTGTCGAGGTCATCACCCGGCAGGATCAGGCGAAGGATCTGGAGGTGCCCATCGACGTCAACCTGACTCCGAGCAAGCCCCTGCGCTTCTCCGGCGGTCTTGGCTACGGCACCGACACCGGCCCTCGCGCCCGGGGCATCCTGGAGCTGCGGCGCCTCAACAGCCGGGGGCACCGCGCCGAGATCGACGCCATCGTCTCGGGCGTCGAACGTGGACTGAAGACGAGTTATTTGATTCCGGGCTTCTATCCGCGCACCGACCTGTTGTCCCTGAACCTCGCCTATGACCGGCTGGACACGAATACCAGCCTCAGCGACTCCGGTTTGATCGGGGCCACGCTCACCGAATCGCGGGGCGGCTGGCGCGAGGCGTATTCGCTCAACTTCCAGCGCGAGAGCTTCACCGTCGGTCTCGATCACGGCACGTCGAACCTCGTGGTGCCCGGCGTCAGCCTGGAGCGCGTGAGGGCGGACGACCGCATCGACACCACCAATGGTTATCGCGCGCGGTTTTCCCTCCGGGGCGCCGACGCTTCCGTGCTTTCGGACTCGTCCTTCCTTCAGGGCTCGATCGACGGCAAGATCATCCGAACGCTGGGCGACCGCAACCGGCTCATCGGTCGCATCCAGGTGGGCTACACGGACACCAACGAGTTCCGCGAGCTGCCGCCGCAGTTCCGTTTCTTCGCCGGCGGCGATCAGAGCGTGCGCGGTTTCTCCTATCAATCGCTGGGCCGCAAAGACGAAGCGGGCAACACCATCGGCGGCGAGACGCTGGCGGTGGCGAGCCTGGAGTATGAGCGCCGTTTCTTCACCAAGTGGGGCGCCGCCGTGTTCTATGACACGGGCAACGCCTCGCAGTCGTTCAGCGGCTTGGGCACGCTCGCCCGCGGCGCCGGCTTCGGCCTGCGCTGGCGCTCGCCCATCGGACCGATTCGCGCCGACATCGCCTGGGCGCTCTCGGAGCCGGGTCATCCCATTCGCTTCCACTTGAACATTGGACCGGACCTTTGAGCGACGAGACCCCGACGCCGACGCCGATGGCCGCGCCTCCGGCTCCCGCGCCGAAGAAGCGCCGCGGCATCCTGCGCTGGACGCTCCGCTTGCTTCTCATCATCTTCGTGCCGCTGATCCTCGGCGTGGCTATCGTCCTGTATGCGGTGACCACCGAGCGGGGCACGCGGATTCTTCTCGGCCGTTTTTCGGGATTCATTCCCGGCCAGTTGACCGTAGGCGCTCAACGTGGCCCCCTCACCGGCCCGTTGGATCTGCGCGACGTTCACTACAAGACGGACACCATGGATCTGCAGATCGGCCACGTGGCGCTCGCCTGGAACCTCCGGAAGCTCAGCGGCCGGCAACTGGATGTCGAAAGCTTGCACGCCGAGAAGATTCGGGTCGTCCTTCCTCCCTCGAAAACGGAACCGAGCGACGGCAAGCTGGTCGATATTCACCTGCCGGTCAATATCGTGGTGCGCGACGCGCTGATCCGCGACGTCGAGATCAGCCATCCCGGCCAGCCGTCATTTCGACTGGACCAGATCGCGCTCGACGCGCAGAGCGACCGGCTGCGCGACATCCTCCATGTGCGCAGC
>DATIOS010000146.1:0-3200 GCA_035472915.1 Thermoanaerobaculia bacterium | reverse complement strand
CCCTGGGCTGGGCTCTCTAGGCCCGTTGGGCCGATGGGGCCATCGGGGTTGGGCGCGGCCCTCCCCCGCAGGCTGTTCTCCCTCTTCTCCCGGTGTGGGGGGTTGGGAGGGGGCGGGAGAAGAGGGCCGGGGTGATGAGGGTCCTGGGCGGGGGCATGGCCGGGTCCGACTGGAAAGAGCCCTCCTTCCTTGGGGAGATCTGACCAAGCCACGATACAATCCGCTCCGCCATGAATGTCCCCATTCTCGACCTCGGCCGCACCCGGCGGCGCATCGCTCCACAGCTCGACGAGCGCTGGCAAAAGATCCTCGACGAGACTCGCTTCGTCCTCGGCCCCGAGGTGCAGGAGTTCGAGGCCGCTTTCGCCTCCTTCCTGGAAGTCGAGGCCTGCGTCGGTCTCGGCAACGGCACGGACGCCCTCGTCCTCGCCCTGCGCGCCCTGGGACTCAAGGCCGGCGACGAGGTAATCGTCCCCGCCTTCAGCTTCTTCGCCACCGCCCAGGCGGTGGCTCTCCTCGGCGGCAAGATCGTCTTCGCGGACGTCGATCCGGAGACCCTGAACCTCGATCCGGCGGACGCCGCCGCCCGCGTTACGTCGCGGACCGTCGGCATCCTCGGCGTCCATCTCTACGGCCGCCCCTTCGACGTCGACGCCATCCTCGCCCTCTGCCAGAAGCACGGTCTATGGCTGGTGGAAGACGCCGCCCAGGCCCACGGCGCCCGCTGGAAGGGAAGGCGGGTGGGCGGCTTCGGCCAGCTTGCCGCCTGGAGCTTCTATCCCACCAAGAACCTCGGCTGCTTCGGCGACGGCGGCGCCGCCACCGGCAACGACCGCGCGCTGGTCGATCGCGTACGGACGCTGGGCAACCAGGGCCAGACCAGCCGGTATCACCACGTCGCCGTGGGCACCAACAGCCGGCTCGACAGCCTCCAGGCCGCCGTCCTCAACTGCCGTCTGCCGCTGCTTGACGCGGACAACGCCCGCCGCGGGGAGATCGCCTGCCGCTACTTCGGCTCCCTCGCCGGCGTCGGCGATCTCCGCCTGCTGGCCGACCGTCCCGAGGTGCTTTCCGTCTACCACCAGTTCACCGTCCTCACCGCCCGCCGCGACGAGCTGATGGCTCACCTCAAGGCTGCCGGCATTGCGTCCTCCATTCACTACCCTTCACCGCTCCATCACCAGCCCGCCCTGGCCGGCCTCGTGGACGTTCGTGACGGCGACCTCCCCGTCGCCTCCGCCGCCGGCCAGGAAGTGCTCTGCCTGCCGGTGTTCCCCGAGCTGACCAACGACGAGCTGGATGCGGTGGGGACGGCGGTGCGGTCGTTTTTCGCGGCGTAAAGGGACGGCCATGGCGACGGCGACGGTCTACCTGGTGGACGCCAGCCCCTACATCTTCCGCGCCCACTACTCCCTGCCGTCGAGCATCAAGACGCCGGCGGGCGAGCCGGCCGCCGCCGCCTATGGCTTCACCTCGTTCCTGCTCAAGCTGATCGCCGACGAGAAGCCCAGCCACCTGGCCGTGACCTTCGACCGCAGCCTCAACTCGAGCTTCCGCAACGAGCTCTTCCCCGCCTACAAGCAGCAGCGCGAGCTGCCGCCGCCGGAGCTCGAGGCGCAACTCGACGCCTGCGTCGAGATCGCCGCCGCGCTCGGCGCCGCCACCTTCATCGACGACCGCTACGAGGCGGACGACCTGATCGGCGCGCTCTGCACCCGGCTGGAGAAGGAAGACCATCGCGCCGTCATCGTCACCTCGGACAAGGATCTCGCCCAACTCGTGGACGAACGGATCTCGCTGCTCGACTTCGCCAAGGGAATTCGCCTCACCGCCGAGACGGTGTTTGAAAAGTTCGGCGTCCGGCCAGACCAGATCACCGACTATCTCGGCCTCGCCGGGGACAGCGTGGACAACATTCCGGGCGTCAAGGGGATCGGAGGAAAATCAGCGGCCGAGCTGCTCGCCCGCTTCGGCCACCTGGAAGACCTCTACGCTCGCCTGGACGAGCTGCCCTCGCTCTCCTCCCTTCGCGGCGCCAAGTCCCTCCACGCCAAGCTGGTGGCGAGCCGCGACCTCGCCTTCCTCTCCAAGCGTCTCGCCACCGTCGCGCACCAGGTCCCGGGAGTGAGCTGCACTCTCAAAGACCTCGAATTCCGCGGCGCCGACGCAGCTCGCGTCGAAGAGCTGTTTCAGCGCCTGGGATTCGGCCGGATTCGTGATCGCGTGCCGATCGATCTCGCCAAGACCGGGGCCTAGTTGTGGTACGCCTCGATGTGGATGTTCTGGTAGAGCCAGTTATAGGACGGGACCTCGTCGGGAACGGCGTTCTCGTGGAAGCCCATGTCGATGATGAAGTGCTGACCCGGCCGCGAGGCGTACAGGTGTACGTTGGGCACGTCCGTCAACACCGCCTTCACCTGGCCCGTGGTCTTGTCGGTGATGGTCACGGTGTAGACACCGCGGCCCATGTCGTAGTCGTTCTCGCAGTGATAGGTATGGCCGACTTCCGCCTGGAAGGACTTCTGGATCTTGCCTTTCTGCGGGTGGGTCAGCCCGATGCCGTGGCGCACCAACGCCACGCCGCCACCCGGACCCGGACCCCGGAAGTACAGCATGCCCGGCATGTCGAGGTTCTTGTCGATCACGAACCAGTAGATCAGGGCCTTGCCCTGGGGGTCCGGCGCGTACCAGGGACCCACCTTGATGTCCAGCGACATCTTGAAGCGTGTGTAGATGGCCTGCGGGAAGGCGAAGGTGACCCGGCCCACAGGGTTGGCCGGCGAGGGCTGGTGGACAAGGCCGGTGGCGTCGAAGCAGACGACGCCGGTGCTGCCGCAGCCGCCGCCGGAAGGGGGGGGCGGCGTGGTGCCGGGAGTGCCGAGCGTCGAGTCGCCTCTGGCGGCCGGCTCGGAAAGGGCGATTTCGCCCGTGTTGCCGTTCTCGATGACGCTGTAAGCGTAGAAGTCCTGGGAGCAGCTCACCTGGACCCGCGCCGACGATAGACCGCTGGCATCGATCAAGCCGGCGAAGATGTTGGCGAAGTAGCGGTGAGAGAGCGCTTGCAACGAGATCGTCGCGGCGGCCCCAGGCGTGGGCGGCGACGGCCAGGCCGCCGACGCCGTCCAGCGGCGTCGGCAGGGGGAGGAGGGTGGGCCCCAGGAGGCTGAAGGCCCGCTGGAACGTGTCCCCCCCGGGCGGCA
>DATIOS010000145.1:0-5863 GCA_035472915.1 Thermoanaerobaculia bacterium | reverse complement strand
TACCTCGGCCGCGACCTGAGCGGGGGCACAGGGATCCTCTTCCTGCTCGCCACGCTCGCCGACGTGATCGCCCTCAACGTCGCCGCCGCCAAGGGCCGCGCAACGCCGACGTGCAGCGCAACGAGGAGACGGCGGAGGATCTGCTGGAAGCCATTCAGGAAGAGCTGCAGGAGCGCCGCTTCGCCACCGTGGTGAGGTTGGAGGCGGCGAAGGGGATGTCGCGTTGGATGATCGATTTCCTGGGCGCTGAGCTCGAGGTCGGCGAGCCGGAGATCTTCGAGGTCGACGGGCCGCTCGCGCTCAAGGACCTGATGTCCCTGGCGGTCTCGGTGCCCTTGCCGTCGCTGCGCTACCGTCCCTGGTCGCCGGTCGTCCCGCCGCGCTTCCACTTCGAGGTCGGGGACGAGGCGGAGATCTTCGGCGCCATCGCCGGCGGCGACATCCTCGTCCATCATCCTTATGATTCGTTCGCCGCCAGCACCCAGCGTTTCGTCGAGGCGGCGGTGGTGGACCCAGCGGTACTGGCCATCAAGCAGACCCTCTACCGCACCTCCGCCGACTCGCCGAACATGCAGGCGCTCATCCGCGCCGCCGAGGCGCGCAAGCAGATCGCGGTGACGGTGGAGATCAAGGCGCGCTTCGACGAGGCGGCCAACATCGAGTGGGCGGAGGCGCTGGAAAAAGTGGGCGCCCACGTCTGCTACGGCATCGTGGGGCTCAAGACCCACGCCAAAATCGCTCTCGTGGTGCGCCAGGAAAAGGATGTCCTGAAGTGCTACACCCACATCGCCACCGGCAACTACAACCCCGAGACGGCGAAGCTCTACACCGACCTCGGCCTCTTCTCCTGTGACGAGGCGTTAGCCCAGGACGTGGCCCAGCTCTTCAACATGCTTACCGGCTTCGTCTACCAGCCGCAGTTCCAGAAGCTGCTGGTGGCCCCCATCACCATGCGCCGGCGCTTCCTGGAGATGATCGCTCGCGAAGTGGAGCACCAGCAGGCCGGCCGCGGCGGACGGATCGTCGCCAAGATGAACGCGCTGGATGACCGGCAGATCATCGACGCGCTCTACGACGCCTCGGCGGCCGGGGTCGAGATCGACCTCATCGTGCGGGGCATCTGCCGGCTGAGCCCGGGGCTGCCGGGACGCAGCGACACGATCCGCGTCATCTCCATCGTCGGGCGCTACCTGGAGCACGCCCGCATCTTCTGTTTCGGTAACGGCGGCGAGCCCGAGTACTACCTCGGCTCGGCGGACTGGATGTCGCGCAATCTGGACGCCCGGGTGGAGGCCGCGGTCCCGGTGGAAGATCCCAAGCTCAAGGAGGAGGTCCAGGCCATCCTCGACCTCCAACTCGCGGACAACTGCAAGGCTTGGGACATGCAATCCGACGGTACCTACGTCCAGCGCCGCCCGGCCGCGGACGAGGAGTTGCGTTGCAGCCAGGATCAGCTCATGCAGCGGGCGCTGGAGCGGGCGGGACGGATCGGCGTGACGGTCCCCGTCTAGCTGGCGGCGTCAGGTCGAGAACTGCCACTCCTCCGCTCCGACCAGCCGCGCCAGCCGCTCGACGGCCGCGTCCAGCGCCGCCCCGCGTCTCTTGCTTTCGCGTACTCCCGGCTCCCACCAGAGTCCCTTGATCTCCAGCAATCCTTGCTCGCGGTGGAGCTTGGGGTCCAGCCGGCCCACCAGGCGCTCGCCTTCAAGGATCGGCAGGACGTAGTAGCCGTGTTGGCGCTGAGGGCCCGGCACGAAAGCCTCGAAGCGGTAGTCGAAGTTGAAGAGACGAAGCGTCCGCTTGCGGTCGCGGAGGATGGGATCGAAGGGGGAGAGCAGGCGCACGCGCGGGGGCGCCGGCGGCAGGGCGGCAGCCCGCTCCTCCCAGTCGGGAAAGGCCCAGGCCTTGCGCGGGCGTGAGCCGTCTGCGGCCTCCACTTCGACCTGAGCAATCTCGGCCTTCGCCGCCGCCCGCGCGCCCCACTCGCGCGCCTTTTCCAGCGAGACGGCGCGCCAGAAACCGGCGAGCTCGTCCGCCGTGGCAATGCCCAGCCGCTCCAGGGCGGTGCGGCAGGCCCAGTCGACGTGCTCCTGCCTGCCGGGCGTTGGCGCGGCATGCCCGGCCGGCAGCACGCGCTCCGCGAGGTCGTAGACCTTGTGAAAATTGATTCGCCGGGTGATCGCCAGCTCGCCGGAGCGCCACAGGTACTCGAGCGCGGCCTTGTGGGGCTTCCAGCCCCACCATTTCTTGTCGGTCCCGGCGGGCCGCTCGTCCTCGAAGTCCTTGGTCATCAACGGCCCCTCGCGGACGATGCGCTCACGCACGTGGTCGAACAGGATTTGCGGCTTCGGCCCCACGCGCTCCAGCCACCAGGGATGTTCCAACGCCTTCCGCCGGTAACGCTCGAACCGCGGCTTCCACTGGGGGTACCAGACGGTGGGAATGGCCGCGGCGTCATGCGTCCAATGCTCGAAGAGCGTCCGCTCGCGCTCCAGCAGCCGCTCCAGGAGGGCCGGCCGATAGCCCTGCAGGCGGGTGGCGAGCGTCAGGTGATGAGCCCGGGTGACGACGTTGATCGAGTCGATCTGCACGAATCCCAAACGGGCGATCAGGTCGTAGAGGGCCTCCGGCGTTGCCTTGCGGCGGGGCTCGTCGAGCAGCCCCTGGGCGCCCAGCAACAGGCGTCGGGCCGTTGCGGCCGGGACGCGGGGGAGAGCTTGGGATTCCTTCGGCAACTTCGCCATGGGGCGAAGAGGATAACCCGAAGACGTCCCCCGAAGGAGGTCGAGCGGGCAGCTTCAGCCGCGCAGGGCATGGCGAAGACGGCCGAGGAGTTGATTGAGGAAGTTGGTCCGGTCGAGGAACGGCAGAATCGGCCGGCCGCGGATCCCCAGCTCGCGCCGCACGGCGAGAAGCCCGGAGTGGTGAGGGTCGATCTTCAGTCCGTCGAGCACGGCACGGACGGCGCCGGAACGTTGGTGGGCCAGCATACAGGTACGGGCCAGGTTGAGATAGTTGTCCGCCTGGTAGAACTCCACCTTCACGGAGTGGCGGCAGAGCTGGAGCCCCTCCCGCACTCGCTTCTCCCGCAGGGCGATGCCGTAGCCGAGGTAGGAGTAATAGATCCCCGGCAGACCGGTGTCTCCCCGCTCGGCGATCTGCCCCAACTGGCGGAGTCCTTCATTCCAGTCGCCCCGCCGGCAACAGTCGATCCCCCGGCGCAGCGTGTTGAGCAGCTCGGCACTCACAGCCATCTAGAAAAGCTCCTCCAGGCTTGGAGTAAGATAATAGGTAAATGTACATAAATGTCAGCCCTGGTACAAGAGCCACGCTCCGGTACCTCCGTGGTAGACTGACCGCCCTTTGCTTCAACTAGAGGATGGCGCTGTATGAGCGACCCGCAGAGCACCCCTTCCCAACGCGAGGTCAACGAGCTGACCGATCTGGCGCGGCGCTTCAGCGAGAGCGGGCGGAACGAGGAGGCGGCCGATATCCTGCTGGTCGCTCTGCGGCTGAACCCCAAGAGCCTGAGCGTCAAGCTGGGGCTGGCCGAGGTGCGCAAGCGCCAGCAGCAGAACAGCGGCGGGAGCTCGCGCAGCCTGCGCGACCTGCTGCGGGAAGGCTTCCGGCGCAACGCCATCGACGCCTCGCATTTCCTCGGTCTCGCCCACCTCTACGCCGAGAAGGGGGAGAACGCCCGCGCCGTCGAGTGCATCGAGGTGGCCAAGGCCAACGACCTGGCGAATCCGGCCAACCACAAGCTGCATGGCCGGCTCCTGTTTCGCCGCCGCGACTTCGACGGCGCCGCCGAAGAGTTCAGCCGCGCCCTGCGCTACAACCCGTTCGACCGCGAGACGGCGGAGAACCTCGGCCGCGCCGAGTTCGAGCGCAAGCAGTTCGAGCCCGCCTTGGCCGCCACCGTCCAGGCCTTCCTGTTGCTCAACGACGGCGACGAGGAGGGCGTGCGGCGGCTCCGGCGGCGCATCCAGACGCTGAAGCAAATCCTGGGCTGGGGCAACCGCGAGCTTTCCCGTCTCTTCCGCGAGCGCGAGGAGATCGTGCACACCGCCTTCGACCGGCTGGAGTGGCACCGCGAGCGCTTCCTCGAACAGGGCGGGCTGCCGGGCGCCAACCTCAGTCTTTCGGCGCCGCCGCCAGCCCGCCGGGAGACCGGCGGCCAGATCGAGCTGGCCGCGCGGCTGCGCCGGCTGAAGCCGTTGGCGCATTTTTCTGACGAGCAGATCTTCCGCCTCACCCAGGCGGTGCGGGAGGAGATCCACGACGTCGGCAACCTGATCTTCGCCCACCGCAGCCAGGGCCGCGATCTCTACGTGCTGGAGCGGGGGGAGATCAACCTCCAGCGCACCACCTCCTACGGCACCTTCACCCTCGGCGCGGTGGACGCGGGCGAGCTCTTTGGCGAAGCGGGCTTCCTCTCCGGCCACCCGCGAAATTCCGATGCCCTGGTGGGCTCCGCCAGCCAGGTGCTCCGCCTGGATGCCGCGGCGCTGGACAGCCTCGTCGAGGCGTCGGCCGAGATGGGGGTCCAGATCTACTGGACTCTCTGGCATAGCCTGGCGAGGAAGCTGCGCACCGCCAACGATCAGCTCAAGACGTTCTTCTCCGACGAATCGCTGCCCGAGAGCTTCCTGCGCCTGCGCAAGCAGCCGACGGGAGCCGCCGCGAGCGTCAAGGTCGAGGAGTCCGACAAGATCCGCCTCTTCCGCGAGCAGGGTCTCTCGCGGCGCGAGCTGATGACTCTCGCCACCTTCTCCAAAGAGAAGCGCTTCGCCGCCGGGGCCTACCTCTTCCAGGAAGGGGACGAGGGCTCGGAGATGTACGTCGTGTTGGAAGGCCGGGTAGTGATCTCGAAGTTCATCCCCGGCGCCGGCGAGGAGGCCCTCGCCGTTCTCGAAAGGGGCGACTTCTTCGGCGAGATGTCATTGATCGACGGCGAGCCGCGCTCCGCCGACGCCAAGGCCCACTCCGGTCCGCTGACCGTGCTGGCGCTCGATCAGGGCACGGTGCGGGAGATCCTCGCCATGGACCCCCACGCCGCCCTGGAGTTCCTCCAGCTCCTCTGCCGCCTCGTCGCCGGCCGCCTGCGGGAGATCGACGAGAAGGTTATCGGCTGGCGGATCATGTCGGGCGAGCGGAACGAGAGCGTGTCGGCGTAGGGGAAGGAAGAACACGGACAAACACGGACCTTCAAGGACCTCCACCGACGGACACTGTGTTCGTCGCTGAAAGTCCATGTGAGTCCGTGTTCTTCTACTCGTACCGCAGCGCCGACGACGGGTCCACTCGCGCCGCCCTCCAGGCGGGCACCGAGCAGGCGATGAGGGTGACGAGAAGGGCGAAGCCCACCACCGCCAGGAGGTCCCGGGGCGCGACCCGGAAGGGCACGGAGCTGATGAAATAAATCGCCGCCACCTCGGCGTCGAAGCGAATCAGCTCGAAGGTGGTGAGCACCCAGCAGACGCTCCAGCCGGCCGCAACACCTAGCAGCGTGCCCAGCGTCCCCAGGAAGCCGCCGTAGACGAGGAAAACGGTGCGCAGCTTCGCCGGTCGTAGCCCCAGGGCGCCCAGCAGGCCGATGTCGCGCATGCGCTCCCGCACCAGCACCACCAGGGTCGACGCGACGTTGAAGGTGGAGACGAGGACGATCAAGCCCAGCACGAAGAAGAGGACCACCTGCTGGAGCTTCAAGGCGGTGAACAGCTCGCGGTTGAGCTGCCGCCAGTCGGTGACGACGAAGTCCGGCGCCAGCACCTGGGTCGCCGCGGCGGCGATGCGCGGCGCCTCCTCGGCGTCGGCCACCGTCAGCTCCAAGAGGTCGACGGAGGCCTGGCCGCCCATCAAC
>DATIOS010000144.1:0-3749 GCA_035472915.1 Thermoanaerobaculia bacterium | reverse complement strand
CAGCCGGACATCCTCCTCTGCCGGGCGGACCGCTCGATCCCCGAGGAGATGAAGAAGAAGATCGCCCTCTTCTGCAACGTCGACCCGCGGCAGGTGATCGCCGCCCGCGACGTCTCCACCATCTACGAGGTGCCGCTGATGTTCTGCAGCGAGGGATTGGACGACATTGTCCTCGAGCTTCTGAACCTCCCCCACTATGACCGCGACATGTCGCGCTGGGAGAGCCTGGTGGCCCGCGTCAAGAACCCCAAGCACAAGGTGCGGGTGGGAATCGTGGGTAAGTACGTGGAGTTTCCCGACGCCTACAAGAGCCTCAACGAGGCCCTCATCCACGGCGGCATCGCCAACGACGCCAAGGTCGAGCTGGTCTACGTCGACGCCGAGGAGGTGGAGACCGGCAACTGGCCGCGCGAGATGTTCGAGGTGGATTCCCTGCTGGTGCCCATCGGCTTCGGCCGCCGCGGCACGGAGGGGAAGATCCGCGCCATCCGCTACGCCCGCGAGCACAAGGTGCCGTTCTTCGGCATCTGCCTGGGGATGCAGTGCATGACGATCGAGTACGCGAGGACCGTCTGCGGCATCAAGGACGCCACCTCCTCCGAGTTCGATCCGGACACCGAGCACGCCATCATCTATAAGCTGCGCGACCTGCTGGGCGTCGAAGAGCTTGGCGGCACCATGCGCCTGGGGGCCTATCCCTGCCGGCTGAAGGAGGGCTCGCTCGCCCGCCGCATCTATGGCACGGCCGAGATCAGCGAGCGCCACCGCCATCGCTACGAGGTGAACCAGAAGTATCTGCCGACACTCATCGAGCACGGCCTGGTGGTCTCCGGCCTCTCGCCGGACGGCAAGTTCGTGGAGATGGTGGAGCTGCCGGACCACCCCTGGTATTTGGGCTGCCAGTTCCACCCCGAGTACAAGTCGAAGCCCACCGAGCCTCACCCGCTCTTCGTCTCCTACATCGCGGCGGCGCTCGCTTTCCGGCAGCGGCGGGAGCGGGGAGAGACGCCCGAGATGGCCGCGACCCTCAAGCCGGCGGCGCCGCGGGTTCTCTCCGAAGGCCCGGCCACCACCGTGGTCGAGCACCCTTCGGAGCTTCCGTCCGAGATCCAGGTGCAGGGTTGATAACGGTACAGCCGGTGGAGCTGGCGCCGGGAGTCGCGATCGGCGGAAACGCAGCCTTTCCAATTATTGCCGGCCCGTGCGTGATCGAGAACGAAGACCTCGTGATCGAGATGGCCCACACCTTGGCCGCCATGGCCGAGCGGCTGGGCCTCGTCCTGATCTTCAAGTCCTCGTTCGACAAGGCGAACCGTAGCTCGATCGGCAGCTTTCGCGGCCCCGGCTTGGACGAGGGGCTGCGGGTGCTGGCCCTGATCAAGGCCGAAACGGGCCTGGCCGTGCTCACCGACGTTCACGAGCCCGCGCAGTGCGCCGCGGCGGCCGAAATCTGCGACGTGCTCCAGATCCCCGCCTTCCTCTGCCGGCAGACCGATCTGGTGGTGGCAGCCGCTCGCACAGGCCGGGCGCTCAACATCAAGAAGGGGCAGTTCGTGGCGCCGGACGACATGCTCCGGATTGTGGACAAGGCCCGCAGCACGAGCAACGACCGGGTGACGGTGACCGAGCGCGGCGTCGCCTTCGGCTACCACAACCTGGTGGTCGACATGCGCAGCTTCTCCATGCTCCACGACGACGGGATTCCCGTGATCTATGACGTGACCCACTCGCTTCAGCTGCCCGGCGGCGGCGAGGAGAGCGGCGGCGCGCGACGATTCGCCGAGCCTCTGGCGCGGGCGGCGGTGGCCGCGGGTGCGGATGGCTTGTTCCTGGAGGTTCATCCGGACCCGGACCACGCTCGTTCGGACAGCGCGGTGCAACTCGATCCGGCGCGGGCGGAAGCGCTGTTGCGATCGGCGATGGCGGTAAGGAAGGCGGTGGTATGACACCGTCCGGCCGCTCCTCTCGCGACGTGGCCCGCGAGGTTCTGGAAACCGAGGCGGCCGCGATCCGCGGCCTGCTCCCTCAACTCGACGAGCGCTTCGACCGCGCCGTCGCCCTCCTTCAGGCATGCACAGGCCGTGTGGTGTGCACCGGGATGGGAAAGAGCGGACTGATTCTCAAGAAGATCGCCGCCACGCTCGCCTCGACGGGCACGCCGGCCTTCTTCCTCCATCCCGCCGAAGCGGTGCACGGCGATCTCGGCATGATCGTGCCGGGCGACGTGGTGCTCGCGGCCTCCTTCTCAGGCACCACGGAGGAGCTGTTGCAACTGGTGGAAACCTTGAAACGCCTGGGCATTCCGCTCGTGGTGATGACGGCCAGCTCCTCTTCACCGCTCGCCCGCCACGCGGACATTCATCTGCCGGTGGCGATCGATCGCGAAGCCTGTCCCCTGAACCTGGCGCCCACGGCCTCGACCACGGCGACGCTGGCGCTCGGCGACGCTCTCGCCATGGCCCTCCTGGAAGCCCGGGGCTTCACCCGCGAGGACTTCGCCCTCCTTCATCCCGCGGGACAGCTCGGCAAACGCCTGCTCAAAGTCGAGCAACTCATGCACTCGGGCGACGCTCTCCCCAAGGTGACGACGGCGACTCCCATGCGCGAGGCTATCTACGAGATGTCGAAGAAAGGGCTGGGGATCACCGCCGTGGTGGAGGGCGAAGACCGCCTCGTGGGCTGTATCTCCGACGGCGACCTGCGCCGCCTCCTGCAAGAGGACGACGGCACCATTCTCGGTCACACCGCCGGCGAGCGCATGACGCGCCATCCGCGGACCATCCCAAGCGGCGAGCTTGCCGCCGCGGCTCTCAAGATCATGGAGGACAAGCGGATCACCTCGCTCTTCGTCTGCGACGAAGCCGGTCGGCTCGAAGGCGTGGTCCACCTCCATGACCTGTGGGGCCTGGAGCTCTTCTGATCCATGGCAATTTCAGACGACGACTTTTCCCGGCGCGCCCGGGATCTGGAGTGGCTGCTGCTCGACGTCGACGGCGTGCTCACCGACGGCCGGCTCTTCTACGGCGCGGAGGGCGAGCAGTGGAAGGTTTTCCACGTCCACGACGGCGTGGGCCTGAAGCTGGCCAAAGACGCGGGGCTCAAGGTGGGAATCCTTTCAGGCCGCGGCAACGCCGCCCTGGAGGCACGGTCGCGGGAGCTCGGCCTCGACGCGATCGTCGAAGGGCGCCACGACAAGGACGCCGCCTTCACCGAGTTTCTCGCCCAGCACAACGCCGCCCCCGAACGCGTGGCCTACATCGGCGACGACATCCTCGACCTGCCCGTTCTGCGCCGCTGCGGCCTCTCCTTCGCTCCGGCCGATGCGGCCCTGGAGGTGCGCGAGCGGGTGATCCGGGTGCTCACCCGTCCCGGCGGCCGGGCGGTGGTCCGCGAAATGTGCGAGCTGATCCTTCGCGCCCGGGGAGACTGGGACAAAGCCGTGGCCCACCTCCTGGCGGACTGGTAGGCTCCCTCCCAATGCCCCGCCGGAAGAAAAGCCGACTCCGAGCCCGGCTGGAGCCGGCCCTGCTCAACGCCGGCCTCTGGCTCTTCACCGCCACCCTCGGCCGCCTCCCGTGGTCGTCCGCGCAGCGGGTGGGCCGGGCGATCGGCACCCTCGGCTGGACGCTTTCCCGCCGCGACCGCCGCCGCACGCTGGATCATCTCGCCCTCGCCTTCCCGGAAATGCCGGAACCGGATCGCCGCCGGCTGGGCCGCGACTGCTACCGCCACCACGGCACGACTCTCGG
>DATIOS010000143.1:0-3595 GCA_035472915.1 Thermoanaerobaculia bacterium | reverse complement strand
GAAGGAGCGCGTCATCTCCTCCGTCGTCCGGGTGCGGCCGCCGGCGGCTAGGATCTGGGCTTTGGCGGGGAGCACCGCGGCGGCGCGTGCGAGGAGGCGCCGGCCCTCGGCTCCCTCGGGGACGATCAGGTCGATGCGGTCCAGACGCCCCACCCGGCCGAGCAGCTCCTGGGCGGCGGCGATGTCCATCACCAGCAGGTCGGCCACGGCTCGGCGGGTATTCTCGTTCGCAGGCTCCAGGGTGCCGACCAATTCGATCCGCCGCTCGGCGCCTGCCGCCCGCACGGTGAGCGAGTCGCCCACCCGCAGGCCCAGCTCTCGCGCCGTGGCCGCCGGCAGCACGGCGGCTCCGGGATGGGTCAGAAGGGCACCGAGATCGGTAGCGGCCCGGTCCGTTCCTGAGCCGCCCGGCGTGCCGCTGAGGTAGGCTCGGAACGGCCCCTCGGAGAATGGGTCGACGCCCATCAAGTGGAACGTTCGCGCGGGTTGCCCCGGCTTGCGGGGGATCGCGACGTAGTCCTCGACGACCGGCGCCGCGCGCTCGACTCCGGCCTCGACCACCAGCCGCCGGAAGGCTTCGTCGGGCAGGCCGCCCGGGCCGCCCACCACCTGGTGCGTCGCCTTCCCCGTCACCGCCTCGGTGGAGAGAGCGAACGCCCGTCCTGCACTGGTGTTGGCCAGGTCGATCGAAACCACGACCGCCACTCCCAGGGACACCCCCAACACCGCCAGCCCGAACTGCCACGGATGGCGGACGAGGTACCGCAGACTCGACCGCCAGAGGAGGGGAGAGGGAAAGCTGGCGGCGGACCGCTCCTTCATGCTCCGGCTGACCTTTCGACCAACCGGCAGTCCTCGATGCGGAAGACGCGGTCGGCGAGGCCCACCACTTCAGGGCTGTGGGTGACCATCACCAGGGTCTTGCCGGCGCGGCGGGTGAGGCGGTCGAGGATCTCCAGCACCTGGAGGCCGGTTTCGATATCGAGGTTTCCCGTGGGCTCGTCGGCGAGAACGAGGAGCGGATCGTGGGCCAGGGCGCGCGCCACCGCCACGCGCTGTTGCTCGCCGCCCGAAAGCTGGTCCGGATAGCTCGCCGCCCGGTCGGCCAGCCCGACCTCTTCCAGGAGATGGAGAGCGCCTTGCCGTTCCTCCCGGCTCACCCTGCCCTTCAGCTCCAGAGGGAGGAGCAGGTTCTCCTCGACGGTCAGCGTGGGGATGAGATTGAAGAACTGGAAGACGAAGCCGATGCGGTCGCGGCGGAAGAGGGTCCGGTCGCGCTCGGACAATGTCGAGAGGGAGACGCCGTCGACGATCACCTCGCCCGAGTCGGGCTGGTCGATCCCTGAGAGGAGGTTGAGCAGCGTGGACTTCCCCGTGCCGCTGCGCCCGATGAGCACCGCCAGCTCGCCCCGGGCGAAGGAAGCGTTCGCCTGGCACAACACCATCCGCCGCCGGCCCCCCTCTTCGTAGGCCTTGGTGAGATCGCGCAGCTCGATTAGAGGAGAGGAGGGCATGGCCCGGGGATGGTATCTCCGGGCCGATCCGCTGGCCAGCTACAGCCTGCCCCGAACGACCTGCACGAAGCGAAGGAGATCGCCCATGTGGTGGCGGACGATCTCTTCCACGATCTCCAGGTCCACGTCGCCATAGCCGTGGACGAGGACGTTGCGGAAGCCCACCATCCGGCGCAGCTCGGTCGCCAACTCGCCAGGAACCCAGCCGTGGCTCTCCAGCAGGTCGAACAAGTCACGGTTGGTTCGGGCCTCGCCCAGGCGCTCGTCCGCGACGATGTGCGCCGCCACGTCGAGAGCCGCCTGAATGGCGATCTGCAGGGTGTGCTCTACGAACCGTTCCTCGCGGACGTCCTGCTTCATCTTTTCCGGGCGGGCCAGGGTCTGGAGATCGTGGACGCAGGTCTCAATCTGGGCAAGCCGTTTGGCGACGAGCTCCCTGTCGGTCAACTCGTCCTCTCTTCCAGCCGGCGGTATCGGCGGAGAAAGGGCTCCAGGTCCCAGAACTCCATACGCGACCGGACCTCGAATCGGACCCGCTTGGCGGCATTCCCCTCGAAGAGCAGCTTGCCGTCTCGCAGGACCCGGACGACGAGGTCCACGGGTGCGCGGTTCAGCACCACGACCTGAACGGGGAGCCCGAGGAGCCGCTCCAAGTCGCTCTCCAAGTCGAGGCCGAGTCCGGCGAGGGTCCGCGGTGGGTCTTCCGTATAGAGAAGGCCCAAGTCCACGTCGCTCCCCGGCCCGGCGGTTCCCCGGGCAACGCTGCCAAACAGGTAGGCGGCAGCGATCTCCGGGCCCTGGACATGATCGAAGAAGTGACGTAGTCGAGTCTCGATCGCCGCAGGATCCATGGGGAGCCATTATAGCGGCCAGGCCCCCTCCGCCCCCGGAAAACGCCGCGTCGCCCCTTCGCCACCAAGAAGACTCAACAATCTTGTCCCGCTTTGTATCGCCTCAAGCACTCTTACCGTAACCGACGCCATCGAAGCCGTTTTCGAAACGTGGGATTTGATGTTTTTTCTTTCGCCGCCTCTCCCGGCGGCCTTTATGGGGGGAAGAAGTGATGAGCAGAGCCCTGCCTGAGCCCTGGCGTGTCAAAGTCGTTGAAAAGATTCAGCTCCTGCCACGGGATGAGCGCGAGCGTCTCCTGATCAAGGGGGGATTCAGCCTCTTCCAGATTCCTTCGGAAGCGGTCTTCATCGACTTGTTCACCGACTCGGGAACCTCGGCCATGTCCGACCACCAGTGGGCGGGCATGATGCAAGGGGACGAAGCCTACGCCGGAGCCCGCAACTTTTTCCATCTGCAGGAGACCATTCAGGACGTCTTTGGCTTCGCGCACTTCCTGCCCGTCCACCAGGGCCGCGTCGCCGAGAACCTCCTATTCTCCACTCTGCTCACCCGGCCGGGGATGATCATCCCCAACAACTGCCACTTCGACACCACCCGGGCGAACATCGAGGTCAACGGCGGCACCGCCCTGGATCTCGTGATCGCCGAGGCTCGGGATCCCCAGAATCCCCATCCGTTCAAGGGCAACATGGACCTCGTCCGCCTGCTCCAGCTCTTCGAAGAACGGGGAGAGGACATCCCGGCCTGCATGCTGACGCTGACCAACAACTCCGGCGGCGGCCAGCCGGTGTCGCTCGCCAACATCCGGGCCGTCTCGGGGCTGTGCCGCGAGTTCGGCATCCCCTTCTATCTCGACGCCTGCCGGTTCGCCGAGAACGCCTGGTTCATCAAGCAGCGCGAGCAGGGGCAGGGACACCGCTCGGTGGCCGAGATCGTGCGCGAGATCTTCAGCTTCGCCGACGGCTGCACCATGAGCGCCAAGAAGGACGGCCTGGCGAACATCGGCGGCTTCCTCGCCACCCGCAACGAGGATCTCCTCGAGGTGCTGAAGCAGAAGCTGATCGTCATCGAGGGGTTCCCCACCTACGGCGGCCTCGCCGGGCGCGATCTCGAGGCCATCGCCCAGGGGCTCTACGAAGTGCTGGATGAGGACTACCTGACCTACCGGCTGCGCTCGACGGAGTACCTGGGCGAGAAGATCGCCGCCGCAGGCGTGCCCATCGTCGAGC
>DATIOS010000142.1:0-10320 GCA_035472915.1 Thermoanaerobaculia bacterium | reverse complement strand
GGCAGGAAGAAATAGGCGTCGACGATGCCCGGCACGAGGGAGGCGTCGCCCGCTGCCGCGAGCTGCCGGGCGGCTTCGCGCCGCTCCTCGCCCGCCGGGGACATCAGCCGCTCGAGGAGGGCGTATCCCCCGATCTCTGCGGGCTGGGCGGTTGCGGCGGAAACCAGCGGCAACAGAAGGAGGAGCGCGGACCAGGGCCGTGCCAGGCAGGGGCGGAGGAGGGCGCTGAGGCGGCTCACTGTCCCAGCACGCGGGCGTATTGAAGGGCGTCCTGGTTGGTGGCGTCGAGCTTCAGGGCGCGCCCCAGGTAATGCCGCGCCTTCTCCAGGTCCCCGGTCGCGAGGTAGACCTTGACCAGCCCGAGGTGGACCTCCGGCAGCTCGCTGTCGAGCCGCAGGGCGCGGGTCATGTAGTCGAGGGCCTTGTCGTTCTCGCCGCGGGAGAGGGCGACCTCGCCCTGGTAGATGAAGAAGAAGGGGTTGGCGGTGTTGGCCTCCTCGATCTTGGCGAGCAGGTTGGAGGCCTCCTCGGTGCGGCCGAGCTGCTGATAGGAGCGGGCCATGTTGGTGAGCAGGGGCGAGCTGTCCGGCGCGATCGCGAGGCCGCGCTGGTAGAGCTCCAGCGCTTTCTCCGGGTGGCCGCTGCGGGCCAGGACCACTCCCAGGTTGTTGATCGCCTTGTCGAAACGGGGAGCGATACGGGTGGCGGTGGTGAGCAGCTCCTCGGCCCGCGTGAGATTGCCGGCCAGCAGCGCCTCGGCGCCCAGATTGTTGTAGAAGTGGGCGGCGGCCGTCAGGTCGTCGATGGGCTTGAAGTCCCTGTAGGCCTTCTTGCGGTCGGGGATGAAGTCGAAGGTGCGCAGCACGCCGTCCAGGTACATGCCGGCGACGATGTGGCCCTGGCTCACCACCATGCCGTCGCGGTGGTTCCACTTCTGCAGGTCGGTGACCTCGACATAGGAGGGATTGAGGCCGCGGTCCCGCGCCACGCCCACGAACAGGTTGACGAACGATAGGCAGTTGCCCTCGCGGGTGTGGTAGGTGTCCACCGCGTTGCGGGTGGGGGTCAACGAGTACTCGAGCCGCAGGCCGTCGAAGATGAAGTCGTTGACCTGGTTGATCCGCCGCAGCTCGCTGGCGAGCGGCGGCATCTTGCCCAGGGCGCCGCGGATTTCGGCGTTGAGCTCGAAGGGGACCTCCACCTTCTGGGCCGCCTGGGCGCCAATCTCCTTGGCGTACTGTTGACGCAGATAGGCGGCGGTATCCAGGGGCTGATAGGTGGTACAACCCACGGCCTGCAGAAGGGTGAGCAGGAGACTGAAACGAAGCGGCTTGTTGGCCATGGCAATCCTCAATATACCAGGAACCACCAAGCAGGGACTGTGCCACCGGACGCCGGGGTCCGGCCTCCAAGGACGGGGTGGCCGCGGCGCCCCGGATCGTTCAAGAATTTGAACCGAGCCGGTTCAAGGCACTGGATCGCGTGCGCCTCCCGTGGCCGGTGATTTCCGACAAACAACTGAAAATAAAGCAAATTGAGGGGGGCGCCGGGCGTGGCACCTGGCTTGCTTCATCCCTCGTCATCGGTTGATTGGACTTGAGTTGGGAATCCAACTTCAGCTCGATTGGAAAGGAGGTGTTGCTCGGCACCTGTCGCCAAACCATTGCAACGCGCTTTCTGTCGTCTTCTCAGGAGCCACCATCGCGAGCGTTTCGCGGTTTCCGGCTCACCAACCACCAAACGGGAGGTTTATTGAAATGAAGAGCAACAACCTTTGGGGACGGATCGTAGCCGTCGCCGCGTTGCTGTTGCTGGTCGCCGGCGGTACCGCCTTCGCCCAGTTGCAGACCGGCAACCTTTACGGCACCGTCACGGACGATAAAGGCGCTCCACTGCCCGGAGTCACGGTGACCACCAGCGGCCAAGGCGCCCCGCAAGTCCAAGTGACGAATGCCCAGGGGCAGTTCCGCTTCCTCGGCCTCAGCCCGGCCAGCTACCAGTTGAAGGCTGAGCTCGAGGGCTTCTCGACCATCGACTACCCGAACATCGTCATCAACATCGGCCGCAACACCCAGATCGAGGTGAAGTTGTCGGCCGCGGTCGAGGACGTGATCACGGTCACGGCCGAGAGCCCGCTGCTTGACGAGCGCCGCATCAGCAGCGGCGCCACCGTCAGCCAGACTGAGCTCGAGAAGATCCCCACCTCTCGCGACCCCTGGTCGGTTCTGACCTCCACTCCCGGCGTGCTCACCGACCGTATCAACGTCGGCGGCAACGAGAGCGGCCAGCAGTCCACCTACGTGGGCCCGGGCTCCGGCGGCGATCAGGCCATCTGGTCGGTCGACGGCGTCGTCATCACCGACATGGCGGCCCTCGGTTCCTCGCCGGCCTACTACGACTTCGACTCCTTCGAGGAGATGCAGGTCACGACCGGCGGCTCGGACTCCACCATCGCCACCGGCGGTGTGGTCCTCAACATGGTCACCAAGCGCGGCACCAACGAGTGGCGCGGCAGCGGCCGGTTCTATGACACCGACCACAGCCGTGGCCAGTCCGACACCAGCTTCGGCGACAGCGACCTGTCGGCGGGCGAGTGCTCGACCGCTCACCCCTGCCTGTATCGCGCCGGCTCCGGCCAGACCCAGACGCAGCTGCAGCAGTTCCAGTCTGGCGCGCTGACCAACGGCAAGCCCGTTCCCACCTTCAAGCAGGGCAACCGCATCGTCAGCGTCGAGGACTACGGCGCTGAGATCGGCGGCCCGATCGTCAAGGATCGCCTGTGGATCTGGGGCGCTTATGGTCGTCAAAAGGTGAGCCTGCTCACCATCGCCGACGTCAGCGACAAGACCGATCTCAAGAGCTACAACGGCAAGTTGAACGCTCAGATCGCCTCCAACAACTCGGCGACCGCCTTCGTCCTCGACAGCGACAAGGTCAAGATCGGCCGCAACGCCGGTCCGACCCGCTCTCAGGAGACCACCTTCGATCAGGGCCGCTTCGGCGACAAGCCGACTGCCTACAAGATCGAGGACACCCACATCTTCAGCTCGAGCTTCTACCTGACGGGCCTTTACTCGCACGTCAACGGCGGCTTCCAGCTCGCCCCCGAGGGCGGCCTGGGCGCCACCCCCTTCCTCGACGCCGGCGGCGTCTGGCACAACTCCTTCGAGCTCTTCAACACCCTCCGCCCGCAGAAGCAGTACAAGGGCGACGCTTCCAACTTCTTCAACACCGGCAGCGTCAGCCACGAGCTCAAGTTCGGCGCCAGCTACCGCGAGGCCGAAGTCACCTCGTTCACCACCTGGCCGAACGGCAGCCTCGTCGAGGACCGCGCGGCGGCCGTGACGAACTTCAACCTGTTGGCGCTCGTCCGCGACGGCGGCGCCAGCATCAAGCAGACCTACAAGGATGCCTACCTTCAGGACACCCTGACCTCGGGCAACCTCACGGTCAACATCGGCGTCCGCTACGACGTCCAGGGCGGCACCAACGAGGCCCGGGCACAAGGGGCCAACCCGCTGCTGCCGAACGCGCTGCCGGCGGTTTCCACCACGAGCCATGACATCGGCTTCGAGTGGAAGTCCTTCACTCCGCGCCTGGGCCTCACCTACGCCCTCGGCGCCGAGCGCAAGACCCTGCTGCGGGCGAGCTACTCCCGCTTCGCCGACCAGCTCGGCACGGCGACCGGCTCGTTCCTCAATACCCTGAACCTCCCCGGTTACGCCTACTTCTACACCACGAACACCGGTCAGCCGATCGTCACCACGAGTCAGCTGCTCGATCCGTTCGGCCTTGGACCGGGAGTTCCGTTCGCCGTCAGTGCCAACGTCAACCCGATTACCGGCGGACTGCTGCAGTCCAACGCGCTTTCGTCCGGCCTGACTGCGCCGAAGACCGACGAGCTTCTGCTCGGCATCGAGCACGCCCTGCTGCCCGAGTTCGTCGTCGGCGTCAACCTCACCTACCGCAAGAGCACGGACCTGCTGCAGACCGACCTTCTGGTCTTCGACAGCACGGATCCCTTCACTCCTGCCAACCTCGCCTCCACGGGTCGCCGGGCCACCCGCAACGACTACACCCCCGTTCACACCACGGGCGTGTTGCCGAACGGCCAGTCCTACGACATCACCCGCTTCGTCCTCAACTCGAACCTCTCCACCCGCGGCGGCGGCTTCCTCTTCAACGGCAACGACGAGACCACCTACAAGGGTGCGTCGCTCACCTTCAACAAGCGTCTTGCCAACCGCTGGATGTTCCGCGGCAACTTCTCCTACAGCGACTGGTACTACAGCCAGGTCGACCACGCTGATCCGACACCGCTGCTGGGTCAGCCCAACCGTGAAGGTGACGCCGTTCTCCAGGGCTCCGGCACCGGCTCGGGCGCCAAGGGTGGCATCTACATCAACAGCAAGTGGTCGTACAGCCTGAATGGCCTGTATCAGGTCGCTCCCGACCGTCCGTGGGGCTTCAACGCCGCTCTCAACCTGACCGGCCGCGAGGCTTACCCGGTGCCGTACTTCCGCCGGGTGCAGCTGCCGCCCAACGAGCAGTTCGCCCTGCAGAGCATTCTGGTCACCAACCGGCCGGACTCGTTCCGTCTGGACAACATCAACATCATCGACGCGCGCATCGAGAAGGAGTTCTCCTTCAGCGACTTCGGTCTCACGATCGGCGTCGATTGCTTCAACCTGTTCAACCAGTCCTACGTCCTCCAGGTCAACAACCGTTTGGCCCAGAGCACGTCGGACAACGTCCGCGAGATCGTCAGCCCGCGGGTGTTGCGCCTCGGCGCTCGGTTGAGCTTCCGCTGATCGGCGCTTTCACAGGCTGAAACCTGTTAGCCGCCGGGGGGTGACCCCCGGCGGTTTTTTTTGGCTCGCCGGCGGAATACACTCTCGCGCGCACGTGGTTTGCATCCCGGGTCAAAGCATCTCCCGCCGCGAACAGGGCGGTCCGGGGCTTCCACGAAACCCAAAGGAGACAACGTCATGTTCTCGCGCAGCGCGAAATCCATGGTTCTGTTGACGGTCCTGCTGGTGGCCGCCGGCGTCCCCGTGTACGGACAGTCCTGGGCCGGCAAGGGCCGGCTTCAGGGGCAGGTCAAGGACGAGAGCGGCAAACCTGTCGAGGGCGCCAAGGTCACCCTTCGCAGCGGCAACGACGCGGTCGATGCCAAGAAGGACGGCCCGGGTATCCTCACCACCGACAAGAACGGCAAGTGGTCCATCCTGGGGCTCGCCGGCGGCGGCTGGGGCATCCTCATCGAGAAGCCGGGCTTCATCCCCTCCGAAGGCAGGGTGTCGGTCAACGAGTATGCCGTCGCCCAGCCCATCAACATCACCTTGAAGGTGATTCCGAAGGAGGTCATTCAGAAGGCTGAGAAGGAGAGCACCACCGGCCAGGCCAAGGCCGCCATCGAGAAAGGCAACGCCCTGCTGGCTCAGGAAAAGTACGCCGAGGCCCGGGCGGCTTATGAAGAGGGAATGGCCAAGCTGGAGGACAAGTCCCTTCATCCCGCCATCCTGCGCGCCATCTCCGAGTCCTATTTCAAGGAAGGGAAGACGGATCAGTCCATCGAGACGCTCAAGAAGGCCCTGGAAATCGCTCCGGACGATACGGTCAGCGTCCAGCTGCTGGTCAACCTGCTGGTCTCCGCCGGCCGCGAGTCCGAGGCCCAGACCTATATGGCCAAGCTCCCCCAGGGCGCCAAGGTCGATGCCAACACGCTGTTGAACATCGGCATCAAGTCGTTCAACACCGGCAAGATGGACGAAGCGCTGGCCCAGTTCACCCGCGTCGTGACCGAGAACCCGGAGCTGCCGGACGCCTACTACTACCGGGCGCTGGTCTACATGAACAAGAACAAGAACGCCGAGGCCAAGGCCGACCTCAAGAAGCTGCTGGAGCTCGATCCCAACAGCAAGTACGCCAAGGACGCCCAGGAGTTCCTGAAGTCGCTGTAACACCTTCAACCCGGCCCCTCCCCCCAGGAACGGGAGGGGCGGACGGGTGGTGGCGGCCGGGAACACCTCAACCCCGCCACGTGTTCCACAGAACAGGGTATTGCCCCTTTTTTTGAGCCTCGGCTCGGAGTGTCTTGCGATGAAGAAAGTCCTTGCGCTGCTGATCCTCTCCTTCGCCTCCTTGGGCTTGGCCGTCAAGGCTCAGACGCCACCGGCGAAGCCTGCTCCCGCGGCACCGGCGGCACCAACGGCGGCCCCACAGCCCGCGCCGACAACCGAGTTGGAGAAGAAGATCCAGGAGGTGACCCGGCTCGTCCAGGCCCACAAGACCGCCGAGGCGCTGCCGCGGCTCCAGGCCCTGGACAAGGATCCGGCGGCGCCGCCGCCCGTGCACGCCATGGTCGGCGTCCTCTACCTGGAGCTGGGCAAGGCCCAGGAAGCGATGGCGACGCTCAAGCCCCTCGCCGATCCCGAGGACGCCCAGCCGGCGGTGCTCTACCAGGCAGGGCGGGCGGCCTTGGCCCTGGGCAAGGTGGACGTGGCGAAGGTCTACTTCACCCGCTCCGTGCTCAAGGAGCCGGCCTCGCCGGCGGCCCGCGAGTTGGGACTGCTGACGGCGCGGGATGGCAAAGTGGTGGAGGCCTACTCGATGCTCCGCCCCTGGGCCCTGCGCAATCCCACCGATCCCGACGCCCGGCTGATCGCGGCCACCCTCGCCTTGACGCTGGAGCGGCCGGATGAAGCCGCCGAGCTGCTCGTCGGGCAGCCCGAGAAGGACCCGGCCATCCAGTTGCTGCAAGGCCGCGTGCGGGTGCAGAAGAAGGACGGCCCCGGGGCCGTGGCCCTCCTGCAGCCACTGCTGGCCAACCATCCCAAGGGACTCGACCTCGAGGTGCGCCGCAACCTCGCCGAAGCCCAGATGCTGGCCGGCAAGCCGGCGGAGGCCGTCGCCCTTCTCCAGGGACGGGTTGCGGAGCATCCCGCGCTCATCCTGGTGCTGGCCAAGGCTCAGCGCCAAGCCGGCAACACCGCCGCCGCCCTGGCCACTCTCAAGCCAATCGCCGAGAAGATCCCCAACGATCCCAACACTTTGGGCGATCCACGCCCGGCCGCGGGCATCGCCGGGGAGTACGGCAGCCTGCTGCTGGAGGGCGGCAACGCCGTCGAAGCCGTGCCCTACCTGGACAAGGCCGCCCGTTTCAGCCCGCGCAACCCCGAGGCCTGGAAGACCCTGGCCCGCGGGCTCGACGCCGCCGGCCGCAAGGACGAGGCCCGCAGCGCCCGCACCCGCGCCGAAGAGGCCGCCAAGCCGCCGGTGCAGCGCGCTGCGGCGGCGGCACCAGGAACCCCTACCCCTGGTGCCCCAACGGCTCCGGCACCCCCGGTCGCGGCGCCTGCCGAGCAACCTCTCAGCCCAGGGCTCCAGAACGCCCTCCGCCTGATGGCCCAGGGCCAGCTGGACGGCGCGCTCACCGCCACACGCCAGGAGATGGCAGTCTCGAAAGACCCGCGGGCGCGGCTCTTCGAGGTGAGGATCCTGCTCTCCCAGAAGAAGTTCGACGAAGCGTTGAAGTCGACCGAAGCGGCGCTGAAAACCGATCCCAACAACCCTGACTACATCTACTTGCGGGGCGCCGTGGAGATGTCCCTTCAGCGCTACAGCTCGGCGGAACAGGACTTGCGCAAGGCACTGCAGCTCTCCCCCCGCCACACGGGCGCCATGAACGACCTCGCGGTGCTGTTGATGAGCGTCAACAAGCGGGCCGAGGCCAAGAGCCTCCTCGAGCAGGTGCTCAAGATCAACCCCCAGGATCAGATGGCCGCCGCGAACCTGGAGCGCCTGAACTCCGAGGCCAAGCAGTAGAGGTCCGGCGGTTGCGGGGCCAGCGGGCCGCCTTGCTGACGAGCCTTGCCCTCCTTTTGCTGGGAGCGGCGCCGGCGGCGCTTCCCTCGCCGCCCTCGCTGTCGTCCGCCGCCCGGGAGCGGAGCCGCGAGCTGGCCCGCCGCGGCTCGTGGAGCCAAGCGGACGTCCAGGGCCTCCTCGCCCTGGAGCTCGTCAACCCCGAGCGCTTCGTAAGCGACGAGGCCTTTCGCCGCGAGGTGATCGCGCAACTTCCCAACTCGCTCGACCCGGCCGCCATTCCGGCGCTTCGCGACGCCCTGCTGCTGGAGCTCAACGAGGTGCGCGGGTTCGACTTCGCCGCCTCCGACGCGGTGGAGCGCGCCTGGGGCGCCATCCCCCGCCGCGCCGCCGAGCGGCGGGTGGGCTACGACGCCGCGGGCCAGCGCTTCGACTCCGACGTCGACGGCAAGTTGACGGCCTCGGTCTACTCCCTCCCCTCGTTCTTCTTCGCCGCGCCGGCCGCCGAGCCCTTCCTCGCCGCCGTGCGGGCGGCCGATCCCAAGCGCACCCTGATCGTGCTCACCGACTCTCCCCTCCGCGACAGCCTGCTGCCGCGAGCCGGCGCCCTCGGACTGCGCCTGCTCAACACCCATGGCCGCGCCTACTCGCCCTGGCCGCGCGATCCCTTCACCCTCGTCCACGCCGGGAACGGCGGCGTGCGCGTGCTGGTGCGGCCCAACCTCCAGCGCGGCCGTGAGGAGGACGCCAATCTCGGTCCCGAGCTGGTGCGCAGCCTGCCGGACGACCTCGACCGCGCCTGGGGAAAAACGACTTGGACGCAGGCGCCTGTTCCCTTTCACAACGGCCAGGTGCTGCTGACCCAGGACGCCGCCTGGTTGACCGTCCACACTCTAGAGCCGCGCATCCTCGCCATCCTGGGCCTCGACCGTGTTCCCGTCGAGAGCTTTACCACCGCCGAGGGAATCGACCGCTACCTCGCCGCCGCGGACCAGGCCGCCGCCGAGCTCGGCACCCTTTACGGCCGCCCCGCGCGCTTCATCCATCCAATACCCCGAGCCGGCTCGGGAGACGTGACGGCGCGAAGAAGCTTCCTGTGGCGGTTGGCTGGTGGCGCCGGCTACGACCTCGACTCCATCGTCACCCTGGTGCCCAGCCGCCCGGGCCACCTTGCCGTCCTGGTGGCCGACGTCGCCGCCGGCCGCGACCTGCTGTCTCGCCTGACCTCAGGGGATTGGGAATCCATGCGCCGCGGCTACGGCCTGGAGCCCACGGGGGATGCGCTGACCCAAGGACTCGCCGACGCCCAAAGGACGCCGGCGATGGACGGTCTCGGCTCCTTCCTGGACCTCACGGCCGAGCACCTCAAATCCCTCGGTTTGGAGGTCCGCCGGCTGCCGCTACTCGCCGTCCCCGTCTCCCTTCTCCAGGATCACGCCGGCCTCTCCCACCCCAACTTTCTCATCACCTGGAACAACGTCGTGGTAGAGCGCCGCAAGAAAACCCTCCGGGCCGAGGGCTTCGCCTCGCTGATTCCCACCGGCGACCGCCTCGCCCGCGACGCCTTCGCCGGTTTGGGCGTCCACCTCGACCTCTTCCCGCCGCTGGTGCGCAGCGTGATCCTCAACGGCGGTTATCGCTGCGCGTCGAACCATTTGCGGACAGCTGATTGATTGCCGGGCGTAGAATGGGGCGAGATGGCCATCCTGTCCCGCGATACGAGCCGCGACGCCGAGGAAGTGCAGATGGAGATCCTCCGGCACACCTCGCCGCAGGAGAAAGCGGAGATGCTCCGCGGTCTGCACCGCTCCGCGCTGGCCCTCACCCGCCAGGGGCTTCGGCGGCGCCACTTCGCGGCTTCAGAAGCGGAGCTCGAGCGCCTGCGGGCACGGCTGTGGCTCGGACGGGAGCTGGCAGACCGCGCTTATCGAGGCGCACCGGAGCCGGCCACGCGCAACGGAGACCTCATGGACCCACTCGACCCACTCGCGGTGGCCTCGCTCGTGGCCCGCGCCCTTGCCGATCTGGGGGTGCCTTACTTCGTCGGCGGGTCCTTGGCCAGCACCCTCCATGGCGAACCCCGGTTCACACGGGACGCCGATCTGGTCGCGGAGCTCCAGCCCCGGCACGCCGAACCCCTGGCCCGTGCCCTGGCACCCACCTTTTACGCCGACGCCGAGTCCATCCACCGCGCCATCGCGCGCAAAGGAAGCTTCAACGTCATCCATTTGGCGACCGCCTTCAAAGTCGACATCTTCGTCTCGAAGCTCCGGGCTTTCGATCGTTCCAGCTTCGCGCGCCGGGAAACCGCCAAAGGTGACGGATACGACGTTTGGATCTCCAGCGCCGAGGACACTCTCCTGGCGAAACTTGATTGGTTCCGCGAGGGCCACGAGGTTTCCGATCAGCAATGGCGGGATATCCTGGCGATTCTAACCGTGCAGAAGGACCGCCTCGATCAGGATTATCTCCGGACCTGGGCGGAGTCGCTCGGCG
>DATIOS010000141.1:0-3614 GCA_035472915.1 Thermoanaerobaculia bacterium | reverse complement strand
GCGGGCAGCGAGTAGAAGTAGCGGGTTGCGTCCGCCGAGGTGGTGGCGTTGGTGCCGACGCCGCCCTCGCGGGTCAGGACGTCGTCGAACGCGCCCTTGACGACGAAGCTCCCGGCGGCCTGCTGTTTCGCCTTGAAGTCGGCGAGGAGGCTCTTGACCTTTTGCGGATCGGGGTGCGGCGACAGTCGCGCGGCCTGGTAGGCCTGATAGGCGGCTTCCAGGGCGTCGAGGGCCTTCTTCTCGCCTTCGTAGTCGGTAGTGCCGAGGTTGGGAGTGCCCTTGAAGGCCATGTGCTCGAACATGTGGGCAAGCCCGGTGATGCCCGGCACTTCCTGGGCGGAGCCGACGTCGGCGACCGTGGCGAAGGAGAAGACCGGCGCGGCGGGCCGCTCGACGATGATGAACGTCCAGCCGTTCGGAAGCACATGCACCTTCGTCTTCGCCTCGAAAGACGCGAGGTTCTGGGCGGCAATCGGCACCGCCGTCGCCAGGGTGAGGAGGAGCAGCGCGAGGGCCGCCCGGGATGCTGCGTTTCGTATCATGTCGGGTCTCCGGTCCAGGGTATGGGAGGGAGTTTAAGCCGGCGCGGCAGAAAAGACGAGCACGGACAAATTACCGACCTGCAAAGACGGCACGGACAGATCCTCCGGTCCCTACTGTCCTTTTACGTTGGTTTCAGGTCCGTGTTTCCAAGCTCCTACCGTCGAATCGCCGCCTGGAACGCTTCGAACGGCAGCGTGTTCAGCACGTCTCCCGCGGCGAGCCCTGCCCGGCGGGCCTGCTCGACGCCGTAGCGAATCTGGTCCAGCTCGCGGGTGTGGTGGGCGTCGGTATCGATCACGATCTTGCAGCCCAGCTCGCGGGCGAGCTTCAGGTGTGTGTCCTTGAGGTCCAGGCGGTTGGGGCTGGAGTTCGCCTCGACGGCTACGCCCAGCTCGGCGGCGCGGCGTAGAACGAGGTCGAGGTCCATCTCCACCGGCTTGCGGCGGTTGATCTGGCGCGCCGTGGGGTGGCAGAAGATGTTGACCTCCGGATGCTCCAGGGCCTTGAGGACGCGCTCGGTCTGCTGCGCCGAGGGCAGGTCGAAGCGGGAGTGGATTGAGACCAGCACCAGGTCGAGCCCGGCCAGCATCTCGTCCTCGAGATCGAGGGCGCCGTCGCCGAGGATGTCCACCTCCATGGCCCGCAGGATGCGGATCTCAGGGTGCCGGGAGCGAATGCCGTCGATCTCTTTCCATTGCAGGCGCAGGCGGTAGGCGTCGAGCCCGCCGGTCATCGCCAGCGCCTTGCTGTGGTCGGAGATGACCATGTACTCGTAGCCGCGGGCGGCGCAGGCGGTCACCATCTCTTCGATCGTGCTTTTGCCGTCCGACCAGGTGGAGTGCATGTGGAGATCGCCGCGCAGATCTTCGATGCGGATGAGATCGGGGAGCCGCCCGGCGGCGGCCGCCTCGATCTCGCCCCGGTCCTCCCGCAGCTCGGGGGCGATCCAGGGCAGGCCCACGGTGGCGTAGACGTCCGCCTCCTCGCGGCCGGCGATGCATTCCCCCTCGGTACTTCCGACCTCGCCGCTGGCCTGCTCACGTTCGCTGCGAAACACGCCGTACTCGGAGATTCGCAGGCCTTTCTCGACCGCCCGGCGGCGGAGCTTGACGTTGTGCTCTTTCGATCCGGTGAAGTAGACGAGAGCGGCGCCGTAGCACTCCGCCGGTACCACCCGCAGATCCACCTGGAAGCCGGAGCCGAGGACGACGGTGCTCTTGGTGTCTCCGGCATTGAGGATCTTGTCCACTTGAGGATAGCTGCGGAAGCGCTCCATCACGGGGAGGGGCTGCGAGGCGATGGCGAGAAGGTCGACGTCGCCGACGGTCTCCTTGCGCCGCCGGTAGCTGCCGGCCACCTCCAGTCGCTCCAACCCGGGCGACTCGCGCAGATAGCCGAGGAGGGGCTCGACGAGGCGCTCGGCGGCAGGGAGAAGGAAACGGCTGCCGTGCTGGCGGTACTCCACGATGCCGGCGAGAATTTTCTCCTGGGTCTTGGCGCCAAAGCCGGGGATGGCGGCGACGAGCCCGGCCTTCGCCGCGGCTTCGAGCTCGTCGACCGAGCTGATCTTGAGCTCGTCATAGACCTTCTTTGCCTTCTTGGGGCCGAGATTGGGCAGGCGCATCAGCTCGATCAACGAGCGCGGCACGTCGGCCAGCAGCTCGTCGCGGAAGCCGAGCGTGCCGGTCTCCACCATCTCGCGGATGTGATTGCCCATCTCCTTGCCGATTCCTGGCAGATCGGTGAGCGAACGGTTTTCCTCCACCCATTTGCGCAGGGGAGTCGTCAAGCTCTCTACGGTGCGGGAGGCGTTGCGGTAGGCGCGAATGCGGAACTGGTTGGCGCTTTGAATTTCGAGGATGTCGGCGACTTCCTCGAGGATGCGGGCGATTTCGGGGTTGTCCACCCGATCGATCTTATCTCACACGTAATACCCCCACCGCCCATCCAGACGCTCCGAGCCGGTGTTCTTCTCCAATCCCTCGGAGACCATCCGGAAAGCCTCGACGATACCGGGAACGAGGAGCGGACGGTCCAGCTCGTCGAAGGGAATGTGGGCGCGGAACTCGTTGGCGGTGCCGAGGCGGGGCTCCAGCTGGTGGGCCAGCCGGCAGAGCCCTTTCAGGCGGACGAGCAGGGCGATCAACCCGCTGGTAGTGAAGTAGCTGTAAGGCTCGATTCGCTCAAGGGCCGCCAGGAAGGACGCCTCGTCGCGGAATACCTCGACGTTGCTGCGCCAGCTTTCGTCCGACTTGGCCGTCACCAGAACGGCCACGGGGCGCAGGTCGGCAAAGCCGAAGTTGGCGATGTGGAATTCGACGAAGAGCTCGAAATCCTGGGCGCTGCCGCCGCCCAGTTTTTCGAACCGGTGCCGCAGATGACTGGCGAAGGTGTCTTTGTGAGTCACCACGTGGTCGATCGCGGCGGCGTAGTAGCCCGCCACCACCCGGCGGCGGCCTTCCTCTTCATAGACGATGGGCGTGCCGATCGAGGGCACCGCCCAGACGGCGTGGATGGCGGCCAGGAGCACACGGTGGGCCGCCTCCTGCCGCTCCGGATCCCGCTGATAGAAGTGCTTGAGGGGCGCCAGATCCTTTTCCTCCCGCGCGGTGACCAGCAGTCGCAGCTCGCGGGCAAGCTCCTCGGCAGTCCAAAGAAGGGAATCCTCCAGCGTTGGCGCCAGCGACTGAGCTTCGAAGTACTCCTGGGGCTGGAACTTGCTGAGCACGCCATGCTGGAGCACGAGATCCAGCTTCAGGCTCTTCAGCCGGTGCAACAGGATGAGCAGGCCGAGCGAGTGGAGCTCGGCCTGGTGCTTGGCCGAGCCCAGATCCTGTAGCGCCTTGGGCTGCAGGCCGCTCTGCTGGTTGCGCCGCAGCTTGGGCTGGCCGAGGAGATCGAAGACCTGGCGGCTGTTGTCGGTCTCGGTGTAGTAGCAGGCGCTGCCGGGGAACATGGGGAAATGCGGATCGTCGCCGAACACCGCGGTGCGCGCGAGGAGGAGGCCCAGCTCGCTGCCGGTCGTCACCCGCATCACCCGGTAGAGGGCGTCGGCGTTGGGGACGGTGAAG
>DATIOS010000140.1:0-3704 GCA_035472915.1 Thermoanaerobaculia bacterium | reverse complement strand
CGCTTAACGCGCTGAAAACAAGAGGGTTGGTCGGCACTACACGCACTTTTCGAAAACCTGACCCTGTCGGCTCAAACACTTAGCCCCGCCGTCAGCCTCAAAACTCGGCCCAGCAACGGGGCAACTGCGGAAGTTGGGCTAGCCCAGCCCAACGGGCTGGGTCCACGGAACGCAGTCTCGGTATCAGCCCTGAAGGGGCGGGATAGACGTGTGCCCGTGCAACGGTTGTTTATCGCGGCCCTTCAGGCCGCAGGGACGGCGGGGCCTGTGGACCCAGGGCATCGGCCTGCGGCCTCGGCCCTGGGCTTAAGAATCTCGGCCCGTTGGGCCTGGCACCGTCAATGCCGGAGCTCGCTCGAAGACGCCGTGCGAGTAGAGATCCTCGTCAAGGTCGTTCGTGGCCTGCGCTTGGAGAAGCCAGAGGTTCCAGTAGGCGATCAGCTCCTCGTGCGTCAAATTGCGCAGGTCGAGGTCTTCCTCGCTCAGGAATTCGTCCAGCCACCCCCAAGCCAACGCAGGTCCAGCGGTGCGCCAAAACGGTAGTACGCTCCCTTGAGCGCGAGGACCTTCAGGACGTGCTCGACCGCTTCAGTATCCTCGCGCAGAATCCAGTCGCCGTCCTTGCTCATGACCGCCAGCCGATGGACGACGACGGCCTGGCCTGAGCTGAGCAGTGCTCGTAGACGACCGCGATTGAATTCCTCGGTCAGCTCGAGGTAGGGATTCGTCGTCATCGCGAGCAGTATAACGGCTCGCCGCGGCGCCGAGATGCCCGTTTCGCGAACGCCCATCCCTCACTGGGGAAAGGAAGAGATCGCCCCGAAGGGCGCGGTGGGCTGGGTTGGACTCGGGCCGGGCCTGTTCCTCGCTTACGAGGCCCGCCGGAAGTCCGTATACCAATTCGTCTCCCACGTCTTGCCGCCGTCGGGTGAGAAGGCCTGTTCCCAGTGGGCGGAAGTGGACGTGATCTTCGACCAGGTGAACCGCACGCGGATCCGCTTTCCGCGGAGCGTGTCGTTGGAGTAGAAGGTGCCGACGCCGTTCACGAAGTGGCCTTTGACGGGCGGGTCGAGCTCGCCGAAGGGATTGCGCCCATCGAGCCACCAGATGGCCCAATTTCCGGTTTTCGGATCGTAGGCGCGCAAGGTGACGCCGCGGTATTCGCCGCTTGGCATCTTGAAGACGTTTTCGTCGGTGTTGGCAAATCCGTCCATGAGCTTGAAGAAGTTGGATGTGCCGTCGAATTCCACCCATTCATGGCTGCCAGCCAGCCGCTCCTTCAAGCGGCGATGATGGGCCTGCCACTTGCCGACCCTGAGATCGAAGTCGTGAAGGCCGGACAGGTTGGAGGCCTGCAGAGGTTTCACGTTGTCCTGGGACGAGTGTGTGGGAGCGATCGACCCCGTGGCGGCGACCAGGAGAACGGCGGCGAGCGTGACGCGGAAACGTTTCATGGGTTGGCCCCTTTCCAGTTTGTCCGCGAGATCGTCGCTCGCCGGCCCGCGGCTCGGCAATAGCCACTTTCCTCCGGTCTGCCATGGCCAGATTTACAAAACCTTTACTTCCCCAACGCCTTCTTTCTTGTCGCCTCGAACTCATCGCCCGGATTCCAGGTTGGCAGGGCGGGATTATTGGCGATGGAAAGGGTTGCGAAGAAGCCGAGGCGAGTGTCTTCGATCATGCCGTCGTAGGTCCAATTGGGGCTGAACTGATCGCTCGGCTGGTGGTATCGGTGCGCCTCGTAGTCCTGGGCCTGCTCCTTACCCCAGCCGGCAGGTTTGCCGATGAAATCCGTGCCGGATTTGAGATAGAGCGCCGGGACGCCGATCTTGGCGAAGTTGAACTGGTCGGAGCGGTAGAAGTAGCCGCGGTCCGGGAACTGCTCACCGGTCAGCGTGCGGCCCTGCTGCGCTCCGAGAGCCGCGACGAGCTTGTCCAGGGTTGAAGACTTGCCCATGCCGATGTAGGAGAGATCGCGGGTTCGCCCTAGGACGTTGCCGCCGTCGTAGTTGATGTTCGCAGCGATTTTGCCCGGCGGGAAGGTCGGGTGCTTCGCCAGGTACTCGGAGCCCAGCAGTCCCTGCTCCTCGGCAGCCACGAAGGCGATGAGGATTGAACGCTTCGGCCGCTCCGGCAGCGCGGCGACGGCCTTGGCGATCGCCAGCACGGTGGCACAGCCGGCGGCGTTGTCGACAGCGCCGTTGTAGATCTTGTCGCCCGTCTTGTCCGGCGCGCCGATTCCCAGATGGTCGTGATGGGCGCTGAGTATCACCACCTCGTCCTTGAGCTTCGGATCGCTTCCCGGCATCAGCCCGAGGACGTTGGCCGTCTTCACCCGGTCGATGTCGTTGGTCAGCTCCAGCGAGGTCGTGATCCCGAGAGGGACGGGCTTGAAGTCGCGGGATTTCGCTTGCTGGATGAGCTTGTCGAGATCCTTGCCGGCGGCCTGGAAAAGGCGGCGGGTGGCATCCTCCGTGGCCCAGCCTGCCACCTGGATGCGCGGCTCGCTGCCCGCGGGGAGCTCGAACTGCTCGCCGCTCCAGGAGGTCTGCACAACCTGCCACGGATAGCCGGCGGACGGCGTGGTGTGGATGATGATGGCCGCGGCGGCTCCTTGCCGCGCCGCGCTCTCGTACTTGTAGACCCAGCGCCCGTAAAAGAGCCGCCGGTTGCCCTCGAACAGCTTGGGGTCCCAGTCCGGATCGTTGTTCATCATCACCAGGACCTTGCCCTTGAGGTCAATGCCCTTGAAGTCGTCCCATTTGTACTCGGGCGCCTGGATGCCGTAGCCCACGAACACGAGCTCGGCGTTCTTGATGCTCGAGGTAGTCTCCTGTACTTTGCTGGCGGCGATGTATTCGTCCCACCACTTGAGCTCGACCGATTGACCCCCGGCCTTGAAATCCCAAGCCTTGGGAGCATGGGATTTAATGCCCACCATGTCGACCGGCTGTTGCCACGAGCCGCCCGGTGCGCCGGGCTGGAAGCCGAGGAGCTCGAGGGAGGAAGCGAGATAGAGGCGGGCCGTCTGGTCGCCGCGGCTGGCGACGCCGCGGCCCTCCAGCAGATCGTCGGAGAGGAAGCGCAGGGGCGCCTCCAAGGCGCCGCGGTCGATCACCTGGGCCGCCTTGGCGGCGCTGGCCGGGATGAAGAGATTCGTCGTCGCCGCCTTTTTCCCAGCTTTCTCGGCGCCGAAGAAAATTGCGGGCCCGGCGAGGAGAAGGAGGATGCACACGAGAAGTTGATTCCGGGTGGGTCGTTTCGAATCTTGCATGAAAGATGAACCTCCGTGGGGGCTTGAGACTTGGGGGACCGACTCTAGCATCCTCCTTCCCGCCGCTGGGCCCTTAATACCCCAGCTTCCCTTTCGCCACCCCAATCGCCTCGTCGTTGCCTTCAATGCTCAGATTCCTCCGCTCGGCGCCGCGGCCGGGAGGGTAGAAGCTCTGCCGGTACAGCGGGTAGGCCTCGGTGCGCAGGTGGGCGAGATTCTGGTGGCCGCGGCGGACGGCTCGCTCGTGCCGCAGGGCGCCAACGTCGACGGGGGCCACGACGATCTTCTCTCCCGGCCCGGGGTCGGCCTGGGCGAGAATGCGGCCGTCGAAGTCCACGATCATGCTGCCGCCTGGCCAGGAAAAGGGCGGGTAGTGCGAGAGGCTCGCTGCCTGGTTGGAGGCCACCACGTAGGCGACGTTCTCCAGCGC
>DATIOS010000139.1:0-6650 GCA_035472915.1 Thermoanaerobaculia bacterium | reverse complement strand
TGGTCCCTCGCCTCCGATTGCTCCCCACCCCGCCTCGCGGCGACGCAGTTACCTTCGGCTTCCAGGCCGGAGAGCGTATGCCTGGAGAGGACTTGCGCCTCTATACGTGTGCGCTTGCGGGCGCACTAGCCCAGGCCAACGGCCTGGGAACCCAGAATGCCACCCACCTCCCCCCCAGCCCTGAAGGGGCGTGATAGACGGTGCCGATGTCGCCACGCCGGTTAGCGCGGCCCTTCAGGCCGCACGAAATTCTCACCCTCTCATACCCAGGGCGATGCCCTGGGCTTAAGAATCTCGGCCCTTCAGGCCGGGGAGCCCGCGTTGCGGACTCGCCGTGGAGAGCGGTCGGGACGGAGGCACTGGGGAAGATCATCGGATTGCGATCGTCCAAGCCCTCTTTTCGAGCCGCACACCTGCTAATCTAGCCAAACGGATGTATGGAAGGAGCCATGGGCACCACGAAGCTGACCGTACGCCAAGGCGAGATCAACACGATCCACCCGGAGGTCGAGAAGATCTCGGGTCTGATTCCAGCGGACGTGGACGCGGACGCCAGGGCCGAGTACCGAGAGCACGTTTCGGAAAAGTACCGTCAAACCCTTCGCAGAGGACAACGTATCTGAAGAGAACCTCGGGGTGCTCTACAAGATCATCAAGGCCCTCGAAGAGCCAGCCCGGCAAGCCACGCCTACCTACAGACGGGGCCGACGCCACACCGTTTAACTTTAACGCGGCCCTTCAGGCCGCACGGAATCGTGACCGTCTGCATACCCAGGGCGATGCCCTGGGCTTAAGAATCTCGGCCCTTTGGGCCGGGAAACCGGCTTTGCGGACTTGATCTTGCTCGGGCTTTCTTAGATTAGGAGGCCCCGACGGCTGGCGCCGCCGGGGTGAATCATCGTGTCGGTCTACCGCCGGCCTGCGGCGGGCGCCATCGTTTCGCCGGTCTTGGCGAAGCCGGTGACGATGTAGGTGCCGGAGCGCTGATCCTTCTTGAGCTTGATGATCTGCTTGCGCTCGGCGTCCTCCAGCAGCTCGGAGAAGGTGCTGTAGCCGTAGTAGCCCTCGTTGAAGGAGGGCTTCTTGCGCTGCATGGTCTGCTTGATCATCGAGCCCCAAAGGACGTCCTTGTTCTCGCGCACGAGGGCCTGGATGGACTCGATCATCAGGCTGAAGGCCTCGGCCGTCTTCTTGTTCAGGCCGTCGAGCTTGGGGCCCTTCTGCGAGTCGCGCCAGACGTCCTCGTAGTAGATGAACTCGTCGCAGTTGTCCACCAACAGGTTGGAGGACGAGTTCTTGACGCCGATGCCGATGACGTACTTGTTGTTCTCCTTGAGCTTCGACACCAGCGGCGAGAAATCGCTGTCTCCCGAGAGGATGACGAAGGTGTCGAGGTGCTCCTTGGAGTAGGAGAGATCCATGGCGTCGACCACCATCTTGATGTCGGCGCTGTTCTTCCCTGAGTAGAACTTCTGCGGAATGTCGATCAGCTCGATGGCGGCCTCGTGGAAGGGGCGCTTGTAGTCGGAGTAGCGCTCCCAGTCGGCGTAGGCCTTCTTGACGATGATCTTGCCCTTCTCCAGCAGGCGCTCGAGGATCAGGGTGATCTCGAACTTGCCGATCTCCGAGTCACGCACGCCGAGGGCGATGTTCTCGAAGTCGCAGAACAGGGCGATCTTGCGCTCGTCGCCCGCGGACCGTTGGCGGTCGGGCACGGAGATGATGATCTCGCGCGTCATCCCCTCGAGCTCGCTGGGATTGATGACGTAGCTGTCGGTGCCGCGCATCCGGTAGCCCGGCGAGGGCGCGGCGGCGGGGGTGTGGGCTGGCGAGTGGGCCGGGGCGTGAACCGGGGGAGCGCCACGGCGGCGCGCCAGAGGAGCGGCGACGGGCGCGGGCTCTTCGAAGACCGGACGGGGCTTCTCGTCCTCGCCGTCCTCCGTGCCCGCGGTTTCTTGACCGACCGGGGCCGCGGCATCGGCGCGACCGTTCCGGCGGCGACCTCCGCGGCGGCCGCGCGAACGGCGGCGGCGACTTTCAGCTGCCGCGGGGCTTTCGCCCTCTTTCTCGTCGCCTTCGCTGGCGGTGCCGGCGGCGCCGAGCTCCTCGGCGCCTCCATGGCCTTCCGGATCCTCGTCGTCTTCGTCGTCCTCGTCTTCGTCGTCATCCTCGTCGAAACGGGGCTCCTCGAAAGGGGCTTCCTCGCGGGCGAAGGGCGCGCCAGGCAGGGTCGCCGACTCGACGGTCTCGACGAACAAGGGCGCGGGCGCTGCGGTCTCCGGCTGCCAGATGGGTTCAGGGGTTTCGGCGTACCGCTCGAACGGCGGCGCGGGGAAGGGGGCGGGAGCGGCAGCGGGTTCGGCAGGCTGTTCAGCCTCCCGGGGTTCGGGCCGGCTCTCGGGTTTCGGCTTGTCTCGGTTTTGTTCTTCCAGGCCCTCAGCCGTAGGGCGCATCCACCATGGACTCAAAGTTTTGCTCCTTTTGCGCGAGCCCCTCCCTGGGGCTCGTCGGCGATGTCGGTCTTAGAGTGACTTTCGGGGCAAGCGTTCCAGCTTGCAAGCGAGCGGCAACAGACCGGGGGTTGAAGCTCGGGCCACGGACGGCGGGGGGAGGACCGAAGGCCGAAAATGAATCCTACCATAGATGCCAGGCTGATACAAATTTTTGAACCCTCACCACCCCGACCTTCCTCTCCCGCCTCCTCGCCACCCCGGGAGAGGAAGGGAGAACAGCAGGTTCGACTCCCTGTCAATCCAGGTCGAACGGGCGGGGGGGCCGCACGTCGTCCGGTTCCTCCTGGGCTCGGCGCAACGCCTCACGAAACTTCTCTTCCAGCAGCCGGTCGTGGTCCTTCAGGGCGGCGACCTCGCGCTGGAAGACGTCCTCGGCGTGGGCCTTGTCGTCGTCGAGCCCCTTCAACAGGGAGTCGAAGTCTTTGCCGCCAGCGATGGGCTGCTTGGGTTTGCGGTGGCTGAGCACCTCGCCGGTGGCGACGTCGACCACCAACTCGGAGCTGCACTCAGGACAGCGGACGGTGAGCTTACGGTTCTCGTCGGCCATGGCCCCATTGTAGACAGATATCCGCCTGAAAGGCGCGTGGTAAATTACGCGGCATGACTGAGACCGAACGACTCCCCAGCCGCGACCAGGTCTGGGATCTCCTCTGCCAGTACACGGAAAAGGAGGGGCTGCGCAAGCACGGCCTCTCCGTGGAAGCCGCGATGCGTTACTACGCTCGCCAATGGGGCGAGGACGAGGAGCTCTGGGGCCTCACGGGCCTGATCCACGACTTTGATTACGAACGCTGGCCCGACGCGGAGAATCACCCCTACCGTGGCAACGAAATCCTCACCGCCCAGGGCTATCCCGAGACGATGCGCAGGGCCATCATGGGCCATGCCCCCTATACCGGCGTGCCGCGCGACACCCGTCTGGCCAAGGCCCTCTTCGCCTGCGACGAGCTTGCCGGCTTCGTGGTGGCCGTGGCCCTGATCAAGCCCAGCAAGAAGGTGGCGGACGTCGACCTCACCTCGGTGAAGAAGCGCCTGAAGGAGAAGGCCTTCGCCCGCGGCGTTCATCGCGAGGACGTCTACACCGGCGCGGAAGAGATCGGCCTGCCGCTCGACGAGCACATCCAGAACGTCATTCAGGCCCTGCAAGCGGCGGCGGGGCGGCTGGGGATGTAGGCCGGGGAACGAAAAACATCACCCCGGCCACCAATCCCAGCGCCGCGACCATCAGGCCCCATACGAAGCCGGCCGGCCTGTAGAGCAGATCGAGCTGGCTCGTGCCGCGCGGCAGCCGGGCGGCGACGAACGTCGCGTCGAGGACGGTGCGGTGCGGCTCGCCGTTGACCAACAGCAGCCAGCCGCCGTCCTGATAGACGCTGGTGCCCAGCCACTGGCGGCGGCGCAGCTCGGCGACACCGGAGATCCAGGTGTCGTCGAGGATCTGGGTGAGCACGCCGCCTGCCGGGTGCGGGGAGGCAAGGAAGAGGAGGGGAAGGGTCTCGATCTTCTCCCAGAGGGCGGCGGTCCGGTCCGCGAAAACCCGTCCCCACGGCGGCAGAAGCTTCGCGTCGAGGCGCGTCAGCAATACGCGCACGGCGAGTCGTTGATAGAGGGGATCAGCCGGCGATCCGAGCTCTCTCCTCTCGCCGGTGGAGATGGGCTTGAGAAAGTCCACATACGCCTTCGGAGACATCGGACTGATAATCCGAGCGTCGGCGACGTCGTAGAGCCCGGCGAGGTTGGGCGGCAAAACGTCGCCCAGCGCCGCCATGCGGAATCCCCTGACGGCGCGGATACCGAGGACGTAATGGGCGGCGCTCAGGGACGGCGTCATGGGAAAGGCCAGGCGCAGGGGCATGGGCGGATTGGCCGGAACAGCGAGATCCGCGACGACGAGCGACACCGCGAGCGCAGTCGCCACTGCCGCCGCGGCCCAGCGGTGGCGCCGCCGCAAGCGCTCCAGGGACCAGGCGACGAGGAGTGCCAGCAACAGACTGAAGGGGACCAAGAGCTGCCACCGGGCGAAGCTCCAGGGCGCCTCTGCCTCGGGCATGTAAAGGAGCGTGGGGAGAATCAGGGGAGCCGCGACCGCGGATGCCACGAGCAGCGCGGTCCCTGCCCGGACCCCCAGAGCCGGGCGCGTTCCGCCAGGCCGGCGGCGTAGCCGGTCCAGCAGGAACAGCAGAAGCAACGCCCCTGCGCAGAGCGTCGCCTCGGGATCGCCGCCGAGGAGAAGTCCGGCAAGGGCCAGCGTCAGCAGGAAGGCGCCGGCTTTCCCGTGGCAATCCTCCTCGCACCGGAGCACGGCGTAGAGGGCCACGGGAAGGAACGCCGCCACGTTGGCGACGGGCCAGCCCACCCAGAACATCAAGAAACCAAGACTGTAGACGAGGGAGCCGGCGACAGCCCGGCCGCCGTAAAACCCCTGTCTGCGGAGCCACAGGTAGGTGAAGATCAGGGCGACCCACATCCGTAGCGCCGCGACGAAACCTGCGGACCGGGGTAGGGGGAGTGCAAGACCGAGGAGAGCCAGCGGCTGGAGCGCCTGGGCGGGAGGATCGGCGAGAAGCGGCATGCCCGCGCCCGCCCGCCGGTTCCACAGCGGCCAGCGCCCATCCTCCAAAGCGGTCCGCGCCGCCGCCTGGGCCGGCACGACGGTCCGGAGTAAATCACTTTGCAGCGAATGGCTGTGATCCCGGGTGGGAGCCAGCTCCTGGTATGGGACGTGCTCCCTGAGCTTGTCGAGCGGCAGGAGGACCTGGCCACCGAAGAGCACCGGCGCGAAAAGCACCACCAGGATGACCGCGAAGACTGCCAGCACTCTGCCTGGCACCGGGTCGTACCACCGGCGGAGCGCCGCGGCGAGAAACGTCCCGAGGAGCCCCAGCCACAGGCCGGGCAGCAGGTCCACCGGAGTCCAGTCGGTCACGGCTGGCCAGTCTAGCAAGCCCTGGGAGCCGGCGCTCCCAGGGGCCAGGTGATAGATTCCCCCATTCTATGTTCCGGGTCGTCGCACAGCTCTTCCGCTACCGCGGGCTCCTCGCGACGCTGACCTCCCGGGAGCTGAAGGCTCGCTACCGGGGCTCGGTGCTGGGCTTCCTGTGGTCGCTCGCCAACCCGCTGCTGCTGCTGGCGGTCTACACCTTCGTTTTCAGCGTCGTGTTCAAGGCCCGGTCGCAGGGGGCCGACCCGTACGCCCTGTTCCTGGTCAGCGGGCTGTTCCCCTGGATCTGGACCTCGGCGTCGACTCTCGAGGGAGCCATGTCCCTGGTGGCCAGCTCGGGACTTATCCGCAAGGCGGTGTTCCCCGCCGAGCTGATTCCCATGGTGTCGGTCTTCGCCAACCTGGTGCACTTCCTCGTCGCGCTGCCCATCGTGTTCACGGCGCTGGTGGCGGGGCGGCTGCTGGGATACCCCGTGGGTGGCGTGTCGGTGATCGCCCTGCCGGCGATCGTCCTCGTTCACCTCCCCCTGGTGGCCGGGTTGGCGCTGGGATTTTCGGCCCTCACCGTCCACTTCAAGGACGTGCGGGACCTGCTGGGCAACCTGCTGACGCTGATGTTCTTCCTGACGCCCATCCTCTTCCCGCTGGACAGCATCCGCCATCTCCCCTACGTCTGGTGGGCGGTACGCCTGAACCCGTTCACGCCTTACATCCTTTCCTACCAGGAGGCGCTGTTCTGGGGCCGGTTCCCGGAGCCGACCCTGTGGCTGCAGATGGCGACGGTGAGCCTGGTGGCCTGGTCGCTGGGAGCCGGGCTTTTCGAGCGGCTGCGTGAGACGTTGGTGGAGGCCGCGTGAGCAAGCCGGGCGAGCGCACCGAGCCCGCAAGCCCCGCCATCACGGTCGAAGGGGTCACCAAGCTCTACCGGCGGACGATGCCGGGGGACCGCCTGCGCACCCTCAAGAGCGCGCTGGTGGGCCGCAACCTCACCCGCGGGCTGCGGCCGGACGAGGCCATCGCCGCTCTCGACGGAGTCGACTTCACGGTGGGCCGCGGCGAGGCGTTCGGCATCATCGGCGGCAACGGCTCTGGGAAGTCGACGATGCTCAAGCTGGTGGCCGGTATGCTCAAGCCCACGGCGGGACGGATCGTCGTCGCCGGCCGCGTGGCGGCGCTCATCGAGCTCGGCGCCGGTT
>DATIOS010000138.1:0-6621 GCA_035472915.1 Thermoanaerobaculia bacterium | reverse complement strand
CCTGGAGAAAGGCGTCCTTGTAGAGCGAGCTCGCCGGGCTCCAGACGTGGATCCGCTGGTCGCCCCGCAAAATGGCCTGCGCCCCTTCGAGCGAGCCCATGGGGATGAGATTGATCTTGATCCGCCGGCCGTCGCCGGTCTTGGCGAACTCTCCCACCGCCCACTGCAGCCAGCGCTCCTTCTCGGTGCCGTAGGCGATGCCGATCTCAACCTTGTCGCCCTTGTCGCCGTCGCTCGACGCGGCCGGCGATGCCGGGCTGCCGTTCTGATTCTGGTGCGCACCCGACACCGGCCGGCGCACGAACAAGTAATAGGCGCCGTAGAGACAGCCGGCCACGAAAAGGAAGACCACGAGCTTGCCGGCGAAAGTCAGCCCGGATTTTTGGGGAGTCATATCCATAGTCGGCCTTGAAGCTTTGCCTCAAAAGAAAGTGGAGATGTCGCGGAAGACGGCCCGGATGTTCGTGGGATCTCCCTCGTAGGATCGACCTTGAGTGGCGTCAGAGATCGACTTCAGCACGTCCTTGCGGGCCTCTTTTCCATAGCCGATGGTGAAGACGCGCACGCCGCGCGACTCGCCGCCGCCGCGGATCTTCTCCACCAACTCACGGAGGCTCAGACGGCTGTCCGTGTCCGCTCCATCGGTGAGGACGACGATGGCCGCGATCTTGCCCGGATCCTTGCGGACCTCGTCCAGCTTCTGGTCGTAGGCCAGGGCGATGGCGTCGTAGAGCGCCGTGCCGCCATCCGGAAAGACGCCGTGCAGGGCCTGCGAGAGGCTGGGCCGCGCTTTACCGAGCGCCACTCCCTGAACCACCCAGGCCGGTGAGGCGTTGAAGGTCAGGAACGAGAAGCTGTCCGAAGGGTCGAGGAGGGTGAGGAACTGGTCGGCGCCCGCCTGGGCGTTCTCCATCTTCGCCTCTTCCCGCATGCTGCCCGACCGATCGAGGACGAGGGTGATGTCCGAGTGTTTCTTGTTCTCGCGCCAGAGCTTGAGGACGGCGTCGATCACCTCGACGGGCGGCACCTCCAGGGTCGTCTGCGGCTGCTTGGGATCGACGCCGTGGGCCGCGTCGACCGGCGCCCCCAATGGCACCTCCACGGCGGCGGGGCGGAAGCCGAAGCGCAGGGCGGCCTCCTGCTGCGGCCGGTCGAGGAGAAAGTCGACGTAGAGCTTCGCCGCCTCCCGGTGCTCGGGCGTCACCCACTCCCGTTCCACGATCCCCACCGGATGGTCGCTCCAGAAGGTTCCCTCCTTCGGGTAGATGGCCACCACCGGGAACGGCAGGCGATATTGCGGTCCGTAGGACTCGGCGACCATGTTTTCGTAGAGCACCGCCGCCGAGAGGTACCCCGGCCCGCCCTCGAACATGCGTTTACCGAAGAAGCCGGTCGAGCTGCCATAGTGGACGATGGCGCTCTCGATGCCCTTCAGATATTGCGCCGTCTGTGGCCGGCGAACGTCCTCCAGCGAGAGGCCCGCCACCTTTCCCGCCCCGGCGTAGGCTTCGGCCAGGAGGGAGATGAGGCCGCTGTTGCTGTACTCGGGGTGGGTGTGGCCAAGCTTGAAGGCTCCCCACTCGGGGTGGCCGTGAGTCGCCCAGCCGCCCGGGTCGCGGGTCAGCGCCAGGATGTCGCTCCACCCCACGGGCTTTTGTCCCCAGCCGAGGGCTTCGGCCATGGGCCGCCACATGGCGATCACCACCGGCGAGAGCACCAGGTTGCGGCTCTCGCCGATCAGGTCCTTGCCGGTGCGGGCGCGCGATTGGGCGTTGCCCAGCTTGACGAAGGCCGCCGCCGCCGGGCTGGTCAGGTGAGCTTTCTGCACGCCGGACAGCAGGTCGTCGATCAGCTCGCCCGATCCCTGGGCCACGGCCCGGACCCAGACGCGCTTGCCGGCTGCCGTGCGGTGATCGCTGGCGTTGAACCGGAGGGTCGCCTCCTTGATCCAGTCCTCTTTCTCCGAGCCGTAGGTGAAGAGGAGATTGATGGCTTCCGGACCGTCGGCCGGAGCGGCCTTCTCCCCGCTGCTGGAGGAGCTGGAAGAAGTGGAGCGCCCCCCGCCGCAAGAGGCCAGGACCGCCGCCAGGGCGAGCGACAGCAGGAGGCGGTTAGCAGCTACACCACGGGCACGTCGATTGATTCGATCCTTCATCGTCTCCTCCCGGCAGGTCCGGAGCAGAGTCTATGAAGGGATACGGAGGAATCCGGGCGCTGTCCCTGGCTGTCGCGGGATTGTCACCGAGTTGTAGAAGGGATGTGACCTGAGCCACGAAGGAGGGGTCGGCGCCTCTATTCTCGCGCAAACCGCCGCACGAAGACGCCCCGGGAGCTTTCGTCCGAAGCGCCGGCCACCCAGGTGACGAGCCACGAGTCTCCCGCCCAGGCCACGCTCCCCTCCACGGGCTGTTGGAGCTCATCGCTGGCCGCGCTCTGCAGCATTTGCGACGGTCCCAGCGCCGCGCCTTGCGGATTGAAACGCTGGATCTGGAGATCGGGATTGTCCAGGAACTGGAGCCAGAGCAGCAGCAGATTCCCCCTGTCGTCGAACGCCATCGACACCGGAGAGAAGATGCTCGGGTCCGAGACGGCCGGAATCTCGGGAGTCACCGCCCTGCCGGCGGCATCGAAATAGCGCAGATAGATCGTCTGGCCGAGGGCCCAGGAGACGGCGAAGCCGTTGCCGGGAGCCGCGGCAACCTGGAATTGGGAATTCAGGGAAGGGGCCGTCTCCCCGGGTCCCGGAGGTGTCGTGTTGACGTCGAAGTCCGGCCCCAGGGGCTGGCCCGAGGCATTGAACCGGCGCGCCCTCAGCACGGAGGTCCCGCTCTCGTCCTCCTTGGTTCCCTCGATCTCCTTGCCCTTTTTCGTTAGCCGGGTGCCGAACCAGACGGCGACGAAACCGCCGTCCGCGAGGGGCACGACCTCCGCGATCGGGTCGTCTACGGGCCGGCTGCTCAGGCGAAACACCGGCCCCGCCGGTTGGCCGGAGGGCGAGAGAAGCCGGGCGCCGATGGCCTGCCTGGGGTCCATGAACCAACCGGCCAGATACCTGGTGCCGCCGAGATCCCAGACCCAGTCGACGCCGTTCCGGGCCAGGAGGACCGGCTTGCCCGGAGCGGGCACGCCCCGCAGGTCCAGATGGCGCCGGTAGAAGGCCACCGGCTCGCCGCCGGCGTTCACCGCGTGCCAAAGCACCTCGAAACCCTTCGGCGTCGCCGTGACCGAATCCGTAACCGCCAGACCGCCGCCGACGAGCTTCGTTCCCTCACCCGGAGCCTCGTCGCCGGCTGCGACGAAGTGCGAGAAGACCTTGCCTGCCAGGTCATCCCAGGCGATGGTGTAGCCGCCGCCGGGCTGGACGGCCAACATGGGCAGCTCGGGCGTGTCGCCGGCGGGCAGTTGGGCCTCCGGGCCGAGCGGGGCCAACTGGGCCGCGAGCCCGCGTGGGCCGACGATGCCGAGAGCCACGCTGACGAGGACAAGGAGAACGGACGAGATTCTGGTCACCGGGCAATCCTCCCCGAGGGCTTTTACCGCCCGCCGCAGGTCGTCACCCCCTGCGTGACCACGAAGCGCACCGGGTCCGCGGTTCGGGGCACCGTGACGGCGTGGATGGGACGCTGCGAGACGATGCAGACACAGTTGGGCGCTGGCGGCGCTTCGAGGACGTTCACCACGAGGGCTCCGGGCTGGTGGACGATCCCCTGGATGGCCACTTTGGAGATGCAGCTCTGGGTGGGCATGGCGACGGCGATCACCATGTTCTTGTCGAAATCGACCGCCGGCTGCTGATGCGACAGAACGCCGCTGTCCCTCTCCCGGAGACGGAACCACAGGTCCTTCCACGAGGCGGTGTCGCGGACCACCTCCCGGACCTGGTCTCCCTGCTGACCGGGGATGGCCCGCTGGACGAGAGTCACGAAGGCAATCTGGCCGGTGCCCGGCTTCGGGCGGCGGTGGCCGGTCGCTGCCGAGGAGGAGCCGAGGCAGGCCAGGGTCAACAGGCCTGCCGCGGCGAAGATGAGTTTCATAGCACTCCCGCCAGGACCGCTTCGTCCACCCGTTCGTGTCCCTGGATGAGGATGTCGTTCTTGGCGTTCACGAAGACGAGCGACGGCTGGTGGGTGCGGCAGTCGGCGTCCTCGTAGTCGGCGTAGGAGGCGAGGATGACGACGTCGCCCTTCCCTGCCTTGTGCGCGGCGGCGCCGTTGATCACGATCTCGCCCTTCCCCGGTGTGCCCGGGATGGCGTAGGTCGCGAAGCGCTCGCCGTTGGTGCAGTTGTAGATTTCCACCCGTTCAAAGTGTACCAGGTCCGCTGCGGCCATCAGCCTGGGGGTCGATGGTGACCGATCCCTGGTACTCGAGGTTGGCGTCCGTCACCGTGGCGCGGTGGATCTTCGACTTCAAAAGTGTCCGTTTCATATCTTGATCACCCTCCGGCGGCCTGATTCTCGACCGCCAGTCGAATGTTGTCGATCAGTCGCGTCCCCCCAATCCGCACGGCCAGGGGGAGCACCAGGTTGCCTTCCAAGGTCTCGACGGGAGTGAAAGTCTCCGCGTTCACCACTTCGGCGTACTCGATCTTCGCGGCTGGCTCGGACTCCAGGACCTTTCGCAGGCGGCATCGCACCATGTCCCCCCGTCGCTCACCTGCGGCGATGAGCTCCGCCGCCGCCGCCAGCGAGCGGTGAAGCACCGTCGCCGCCCGCCTTTCCTCCGGCGAGAGGTAGGCGTTGCGGGAGGACATGGCGAGACCGTCCGCCTCGCGGATGGTCGGCGCCGGCACGATCTCGACCGGCAGATGGAAGTCGCGCGCCATCTGCCGGATCACCGCGAGCTGCTGCGCGTCCTTCTCGCCGAACACCGCGAGGTCGGCCTGCACCAGGTTGAGCAGCGAGAGGACGACGGTGGCGACGCCGCGGAAGTGGCCGGGCCGGCAGGTCCCTTCCAGACCGAGCGCGGCCCCGGCGGGCTCTACGAACGTCGCGTTGCCCGGCGGGTAGATCGTCTCCACGCCGGGAAGGAACAGAAGGTCGCAGCCGGCGGCTTCCAGCGTCTTCGCGTCTTTCTCCGGCTGCCGGGGATAGCGGTTGAAGTCCTCGCTCGGCCCGAACTGGATCGGATTCACGAACACCGAGGCGACCACGCGCGTCCCGCGCTCGCGGGCGATCCGCACGAGGGACAGATGCCCCTCGTGCAGCGCGCCCATGGTGGGCACGAAGCCGATTCTGGCCCCTTCCCGCCGCCAGGCTTCCACCCGGTGGCGCAGCTCGTCCTTCGTCCTCGCGGTCCGCATCAGCCGTACAGCTTCGCCGGTTCGAGCTCCGTCGCCGGACGCGGTCCGCTTCCGCCGTAGCTCTCCTCCGGTGCGGGGAAGCGCCCGGCACGGACGTCCTCGGCAAAGCGGACGATGCCCTCGCGGGAGAGCAGGCCGAGCTCGGCGTAGCGCCGCACGAAGCGGGGCGCGATCCGCTCCTCCAATCCCAGGAGGTCGTGGTAGACCAGCACCTGCCCCGTGCACCCCGCGCCGGCGCCGATGCCGATGGTGGGGATGGAGAGGCGCTGGGTAACCTCGGCGGCGAGATCGGTGGGCACGCATTCGAGCACCAGGGAGAAGGCGCCCGCGGCCTCCACCTGCTCGGCGGCGTCGAGGATGAAGCGGCGCGCCGCCTCGTTCCGGCCCTGGACCTTGAAGCCGCCGAAGCGGTGGACCGACTGCGGCGTGAGGCCCAGGTGGGCCATCACCGGCACCTCGGCCGCCGTCATGGCGGCGACGATCTCTGGCCGGGCGCCCTCGATCTTCACCGCCTGTGCGCCGGCTTCCTTGACGAAGCGGATGGCGTTGCCCACCGCCTGCTCGGCTCCGAGGTGGAACGAGCCGTACGGCATGTCCGCCACCAGCAGGGAGCGCTTGACGCCCCGGCGGACGGCCCGGGTGTGATGGATCATCTCGTCCATGGTGACCGACAGCGTGTCCGGGTGGCCCAGCACCACCATGGCGAGCGAGTCGCCCACCAGGATGATGTCCACTCCGGCCGTGTCGGCTGTGCGCCCCTGCGGATAGTCGTAGGCGGTGACCATGACGAGGTGGTCGCCGCGCTCGGGTGCCCCTGCCACCCAGGGAACCGTGACGGTTTTCGGTTCTCCAGCCATTGCCAACTCTCCTTTCTGAGACCAGAAAAGACAAAACCCTTCCGCGCGCTTCAGACGGAAGGGCCGTTGGCAGGCCCGCGGGTTCGCGGCTTGTCGTGCGCTGACGCGAGGTGGCTGTCCCCGCTGGGGGATCAGGCCCTCGCACGCCGGGCCGCGCCGCAGGGGGCGCTGAGCATCCGTCTCGGTCCCGCGTCAGCGGGATCCAAGCGGTTGGAAGTACTCGGTCCCCTTGATGGGCTTCGACAGGCGGTGCATCAGCTCGTCGAAGTCCTCGGGCCGCTGGGGGAAGTTGAGATACCTCGTGTCCACCACCAGCAGCGGAGACCGGCTGTAGTAATGATACCCCGCAATGCTGGGATGCGGGTTACTCACTGCTTAAGAGGTCGACTATCGTTCAGTCCCGGAGTAACGCGCCGTGATCCCGGCGCTCATGCAGGACACGCACCGCTTCGACGTTTGGCGG
>DATIOS010000137.1:0-8711 GCA_035472915.1 Thermoanaerobaculia bacterium | reverse complement strand
GCCCACCAGCCAGCTCGACCCGCAGGGTGCGGAGGACGTGCTCGCCGCGGTCGCCCGGCTGAACGCCGATCTGGGTACGACCGTGCTCCTCGCGGAGCACCGCCTCGAGCGCGCTGCGCCGGCCGCCGACGCCGCCGTGGTGATGATCGACGGCCGCCTGACGGACGCACCGCGGTCCCCTGCCCTCGCGCTCGCTGGGTACGCGGGCGCTCCGCCCGTGACGCGTCTCGGCCACCACCTCGGCTGGGACCCGGTCCCGGTGACCGTGCGCGACGCCCGCCGCCACGCGCGCGACACGCCGTTCCCCGACGCTCCGACCGTCACCGCGCCGGCGCGCGGCGGGGTGCTGCTCGAGGCGATCGGCCTCGACGTCGTGCTCGGCCGGCTGCCGGTCCTGCACGACGTCGACCTCGAGGTGCGGGCCGGCGACGTGCTCGCACTGCTGGGACGCAACGGGTCGGGGAAGACCACGTTGCTCCGCACGATCGCGGGACTGGTGCCGGCGGCGCGCGGGACCGTGGTCGGGACCACGACGCGCGCCTACGTGCCCCAGGATCCGTCGAGCCTGTTGTTCCGGCCGACCGTGCGGGCCGAGATCGCCGAGACCCTGCGCCTGCTCGGCCGGTCCGACGACGGCGCGGTGGAGTCGTGGATCGACGCGCTCGGACTCGGTCCGGTGGCGGACCGGCATCCCCGGTCGCTCTCCGGAGGCGAAAACCCGAACTACGCTCAGCTCCGCCATTTTCGTCCGTCTTTCTGGATCAGCTCGTCGGCTTCTTTGGGGCCCCAGGTGTTGGCCGCGTAGTTGGGAAAGTTGCGCGGCGCGAGCGCCTTCCACACGTCGAGAATGGGCGTTACCACGCGCCAGCCGGTTTCCACCATGTCGGTGCGATGGAAGAGAGTCGTGTCGCCGAGCATGCAGTCGTAGAGCAGGGTTTCGTAACCGGTGTGCGGCTGCGCGCCGAAGTAGTCGGCGTACTCGAAGTGCATTCTCACGGTGCCCAGGCGCATCTGCGGACCGGGAACCTTGCCTTCGAAACGCAGCGAGATCCCCTCGTCCGGTTGGATGTGCAGCACCAGCAGATTGGGGCTGAGGCGTTCCACCGGCGTGTCGCGGAAAAGCATCAGCGGCGCGCGTTTGAACTGGATGGCGATCTCGGTGGCGCGCTTCGGCAGGCGCTTTCCCGTGCGCAGATAGAAGGGCACGTCCGCCCAGCGCCAGTTGTCGATGAATATTTCAAGCGCCGCGAACGTCTCCGTGTTGGAATTGGGCGCGACGGATTTCTCGGCGCGATAGCCCACCACGCGCTCGTCGTTCATGACGCCCTCGCCGTATTGCCCGCGCACCGTGAAGCGCAGCACATCCTCGTCAGTGAACGGACGGATTGCCGAGAGCACCTTCACCCGTTCGTCGCGCACGACGTCGGCAGCGAACGACACGGGCGGCTCCATGGCGGTGAGCGCGAGGAGCTGGAACATGTGGTTCTGCACCATGTCGCGCAGCGCGCCGGCCTCCTCGTAGTAGCTGCCGCGTCCTTCGACTCCCACGGTTTCGGCGACGGTGATCTGCACGTGATCGACGTAGCGGCGGTTCCAGATCGGCTCGAAGATGCCGTTGCCGAAGCGGAACGCCATGATGTTCTGCACCGTCTCCTTGCCGAGGTAGTGATCGATGCGGAAGATCTGGGTCTCGGCCAGGACCTCGCGAATGTCGCGGTTCAGCTTGCGGGCGGAATCGAGATCATGGCCGAACGGCTTCTCGATGATCACCCGCCGCCACTTCCCCTCGTCCTCGCGGGTGAGGCCCACTTCGCCGAGACGGTGGATGTAGTCGCAGAACAGGCTCGGCGGCACGGCGAGGTAATAGAGATAGTTGCCGCCCGTGCCGAGCTCCGCGTCCAGTTTCGCCAGCGCCTCGCCGAGCCGGCGGAACGTTTCGGTATCCTCGAGGTCGCCCGCGACGTAGCGCAGCCGCTGCAGCAACCAATCGAGCTTGGCCTCGTCGACCTCGCCGGTCGCGAACTGCCGCAGGTCTTCTGCCATGCGTTGGCGGAACTCCTCCTCCGAAAGCGGCGAGCGGCCGACGCCGACGACGGCGAAGTCGTCTGGCAGCAGCTCGTCGTTGACCAGGTTGTAGAGCGCCGGAATGAGCTTGCGCTTCGTAAGGTCCCCGGTGGCGCCGAAGATGACCATGGCGCACGGCGGAGCCGGCCGCGCCTTCCACTCGTCCACTTTTTCCACTGTCTCGTCTGCTACCGCCGAGGTCATGGCCTGTCCTTTCAATCGGTGCGATCAACTCTTGGCCGGATGCTCGACGTGGCCGCCAAACTTGTGGCGCATGGCGGAGAGCATTTTGTCGCCGAAAGTGTGCTCCTGACGCGAGCGGAAGCGATCGAACAACGATGCGGCAAGGACGTTAACGGGCACCGCTTCCTCGATCGCGGCCTGCAGCGTCCATCGCCCTTCGCCCGAGTCTTCCACGGCGCCCGTGAACTCCGAGAGCTCGGGGCTTTCGGCGAGCGCGCTGGCCGTCAGGTCGAGCAGCCACGAGGAGACGACGCTGCCGCGCCGCCACAGCTCGGCGATATCGGCGAGATCGAGATCGAAGCGGTGCCCGTCGGGCAGATCCTTCGAGGTGGCGTTCTTGAAGATGTCGAAGCCCTCGGCGTAAGCCTGCATCAGTCCGTATTCGATGCCGTTGTGCACCATTTTCACGAAGTGGCCGGCGCCGACCGGGCCGCAATGGAGCCAGCCGTTCTCGGCGGTGCTTTTCTTGCCCTCGCGGCCAGGGGCCGGAGGAATGTCGCCGCGGCCGGGCGACAGCGTCTGCCAGATGGGCGCCAGCCGTTGCACCACCTCGGTTTCGCCGCCGATCATCAGGCAATAGCCCCGCTCGAGGCCCCAGACTCCGCCGCTGGTGCCGGCGTCCACGTAGAAGACGCCTTTCTCCGCCAGCGTGCGAGCCCGCCGCACGTCGTCCTTGTAGTAGGTGTTGCCGCCGTCGACGATGGCATCGCCCTTTTCCATCTTTTCGCCCAGCGCTTTCACCATGCTCTCCGTCGGATCGCCCGCGGGAACCATCACCCACGCCGTTCGGGGTGGCCGCAGCCGCGCGACGAACTCGTCCAGCGTTCCCGATCCCGCCGATCCATCGGCCACCAGCTCTGCCACCGCGCTGGGATTCAAGTCGTAGACGACGCACTCGTGCCCGCCCCGGAGCAAGCGGCGGACCATGTTGCCGCCCATGCGGCCGAGGCCGATCATGCCGATCTGCATTGGAGTCCTTCCTTTCTGCGACGGTTGGTCCCTCCACCGGCGACCGGGAGGGAGCCGGGAAAGTCTACTACCGCGAGGCGGTCCCGGCTTTGCAAGAGTGTGACGGTCGAGGAGGACGTGACGCATGGTCAAGCGAAAGGTTGCAACGAGATGTGCACGGACGGCGCCGATTGCCGCTCTGCTGCTGACGGCCCTGGCCTTTCCGGCGCGGGGCGAAGTTGCCGTGACCGCCAAAGGTGGGACCCTGGGCGGCGGCGTCGAGCTGACGGTGGGGCTCTCTCCGCAATGGAACGTCCGCCTGGGCGGCAACGCCTTCGACTACACGGATGACCGCCGCGAAGTGAGCGGCATTGAATACGACGCCACGGCGCGGCTGCGCACGGCGACGGCGCTGCTCGACTTTCATCCAGGAGGCGGTGGATTCCGCCTGTCGGCCGGCGGGATTTACAACGACACGAAAATCGACGGCAGCAGCCTGGTGCCGGCCTCGGGGCTCTACAACCTCGGAGGCGTGCAGGTGCCCGCCGGCCTGGTGGGGACCTTGGACGGCCAGATCAAGTTCGATCCGGTCGTTCCTTACGTCGGTCTCGGCTGGGGGAACGCCGTAGGACCGGGCCGCCGGATGAGATTCGCCGTGGACCTGGGGGCGATTTTCCAGGGCAAGGGCAAGGTGACCCTGACGCCGCAGATTCCACCCGGAAGTCCACTCAACGACCCAACCGCCCGCGCGGCTCTTCAAGTCCTCCTCGATCGCGAGGAGGCGGATATCGAGAAGGACGTGGCCGATTACACGGTCTATCCCGTGGTGTCGATCGGCGTTTCGTATCGATTCTGAGCGGCGAGCGTACCGGGAGAGAAGCTGGTAAGCTGTCCCCAGGCGGTTCCCTTCGCCGCCGCAGGAGCGATCATGGCCAAGAGAGCGGTCGTCGAGCTAGAAGAAGAGCTAGAGGAAGAGCTGGAAGCCGTCACCGAAACCGGCCTGTACAAGAGCAGAGAGGCGTTCCTGACCGATGCCGTAAGGACGCTCTTTGCCGCCCGGCCAGACGTTCGCGAGGCCGCGGCCTGCCGTCTCTACGAGAAGGGCGTATTTTCCCTGGGCCGCGCCGCTGCTTGGGCGGGTATCTCTCTCGAGGACATGAAGGAGAGCCTCCATCGCGCTGGCATTTCGCGGGAGGCTTCCCAGGGACCGGCGGAGCTTGAGGCGATGGCTCGTAGGGCTCTCAAGGCGGCTGGGAGATCCATGCCTTGACGGCTCGCGCCCAGGTAGTCCTGGACGCAGATTTCCTGAGCGCTTTTCTGAAGATCGAACAGCTTCCTTTGGTCCGCGAGTTCTTCGGCGTCGAAGATCTCCTGTTCCCGCCCGCCGTCCTTCGAGAGATCAGCGTGACCGATCTGCTGCTCCGTCTTGCAGTGATTCCGGGCATTCACCTCCAGTCGCCTGATCCCAAGAAAATACAGGTTCTTCGAAGTGAGGGAGCCTTTTCGCTGCTCGGGGCGGGAGAGCAGGAGGCGATCGCCTTGTCTCTCGAGCTGGCGAGCTCGGTGCTCCTGATGAACGACAACCGGGCCGGGCAAATTGCCACCCGGCTTGGAGTAGAGGTCATCAATGTCCCGGGATTTCTTCTCGCCTGCAAAGCTTCTGGCTCGATAAGCCAGAAACAGATCGCGGAACTGGTCTCCGCGTTGAAAGAGAAGGATCATTACGGTTTCAGGAAGGATGCTCTTGACCTTCTCCTCTCATGACTCCCACACCGGCTGTCGCGCTTCGGGACAAAGAAAAAACGCCGGCTCACGGAACCGGCGCACGGCTTCGAGAGCATCCAGAGCGCCTAGCTGTGGCCGTCGGGGTCCATGCTGCCTCCTGCGTCGATCGTCGAAGGAGCGGGGGGGAGGTGGAGCGTGCGTCCGTCGGGGTCCATGCTGCTTCCCTCCTTCTCCCAGATCGCTGTCAGACCCGGGGCGTACCGGCCGGCCAGCCATTGCCAGAGAGCGTCGAGGAAGCCGGGGCTTCCCGATCTGGATTGAAGGGGCCGGGCCTGGGCGGCGCCGGCAGATAGCAGCGCCAGGGCGAGGGCGGCGGCGAGACAGCGAATTTTGCGCGGCATGGCGGATTCTCCTCTCGGGTGGTCCGCTCCCTCAGCCGTCATGGCCGCGGTGGGACCACCCGGGGAAGAGTGGCACCAAGCCGCCACCAAGGTGTAGGGTAGGATTCCGATCAAGGCAAGATCTTCCATGCTTTCCCCAATCCTAGCGTGCAGGTGCCCGCCGGCTTGGTGGGGACCCTGGACGGCCAGATCAAATTCGATCCGGTCGTCCCTTATGTCGGCCTCGGCTGGGGAAACGCGGTAGGACCGGGACACCGGGTGAGATTCGCTGCGGACCTGGGAGCGATTTTCCAGGGCAAGGGCAAAGTCACCCTGACGCCACAGATCCCGGCCGGAAGCCCCCTGAACGACCCGACCGCTCGGGCGGCTCTCCAAGTCCTTCTCGATCGCGAGGAGGCGGATATCGAGAAGGACGTGGCCGATTACACGGTCTATCCCGTGGTGTCGATCGGCATTCCGTATCGATTCTGAGCGGCGAGCGATGAGGTAGAATGAGGCATGTCCGTTCCCTTGAGACGCATCGACCTGCTCCTCGACGAAGATCTGATCAAGAGACTCGAAGAGGAGTCCCGGCTCCGACAGGCGAGCGTGTCGGACTTGGTGCGCAATCTTCTTGCTCGCGATCTGGGAATGGCCCGAGCTGCTTCAGGCTTCTTGGAGCGGATCCGCACGCTCCGAGAGGCGATGGGTCCTATCCCGCCTGACGGCACGGAGATCGTCCGCGAATCTCGAGACCGCGGATGGTGAAGAGGGTTCTCGATACCAGCGTCGTCGTCAAATGGTTCTTCGCCGAAGAAGACGTGCTCTGGCTGAAGCTCCGTAGCACCACCCCCTGGGTACGGCGGCTGTGAGCCCCCAGCGGCGTATGCCGGCCCATCCCTCTTGACCGCACCGAGATCATCCGTAAATCGCCGTCATTGCGACGGCGATGAACGCTCCCGCGACAGCAGCGGCTGCTCCCGCTTCCCTAATCGCGATTGGCGTTGCAGGTTGTCTCTCATCCGGCGCCGAGACCGCGGCGTATCCAAGGTGAACCCGGGAACCTGAACCCCCGGGCTACTCCTGAGAAAGGCAAGCCTCATGAACGTAAAAAGAATGTTCGGTTTTCTCCTCGTCCTCGCGATGTGTGCGGTGCCGGTGGCGCTGTCGGCGATGGACAACCCGATGGTCGGCGGTGCGGCGATGTATCCGAACAAGGACATCATCGACAACGCCGTCAACTCGGCCGATCACACGACGCTGGTGGCCGCGGTCAAGGCCGCGGGCCTCGTGGACACGCTGAAGGGCAAGGGCCCATTCACCGTCTTCGCGCCGACCAACGCGGCGTTTCAGAAGCTGCCGGCCGGCACCGTGGACAACCTGCTCAAGCCCGAGAACAAGGCGATGCTGACGAAGGTGCTGACCTATCACGTGGTCGCCGGCAAGTGGGATTCCGCCGCGATCGCCAAGAAGATCAAGGCCGGCCACGGCAAGTTCACGTTCAAGACCGTCGCGGGTCCGACCCTGACAGCGAGCATGCAAGGTAGCGACCTCATCCTCACGGATCAGAAGGGCGGCACCGCCAAGGTCACGACCGCCGACGTCTATCAGTCGAACGGCGTCATCCACGTGATCGACAGCGTCCTCATGCCGGGTTAATCGTTCTCCCCGCTGGAGTTCTTCGGGGGCCCCGTGAGGGTCCCTTTTTTGTACCTCGCACACTTCCAACGCGCACGCTGATCGTGGCCCGTGGCGAGCATGGCGCTGGTCGGCATCTTCGCGATCTTCCATGGCCATGCCCACGGTACGGAGACCGGCGGGTGCCCTTCATTACCGCAGGGTTGCTGACGCGCCGGGCTGGACTTCGGAGTGCTGTGCCAGCAACCAGGTATCGTGCGCGAACGCCGCGGCCGGTGGTACCAAGCATAGAAGCAAGATTGGGGGAGCGCCGGAAAAACCTCTTCATTCTGGACTCCTGCCGCCGCATGCCGATCTCCTCTCGCGAACCGGTTCAATTCCCCGGAAACCGAGCGGAGAGTAGCAGGAGTCCACGGTGGGTCGCCGTCGGTTCCATCCCGGGAGCAACGATTGCTCTCGGCACAGCGACGACTGCTCCTGCGAGAGCAGTGGCTGCTCCCGGGAGAGCAACGACTGCTCTGGCGAGAGCGACGACGGCTCCCGCGACAGCAGTGAACGCTCCTGAGAGAGCGATGACTGCTCTCTCGACAGCAGCGGCTGCTTTCGCCACAGCAGTGACCGCTCCCGTGAGAGCAGCGGCTGCTCCCGCGACGGCAGTGACTGCTCACGAGAAAGCAATGACTGCTCTCTCGACAGCAGCGGCTGCTCCACTGACAGCAGCAGCTGCTCTCGCGACAGCAACGGCTGCTTCCGAAGGAGCGCTTACGGCTCCGTTGCGAAGCGCAGCTCCGGATCGTGCTCGGACTTGCGAAGGAAATCCGCAACCCGCACCACCACTTGAAGGCTGGCCTGCTCGGCTTCCATGGCTTGCCGCAGAAAGGTGAGCGCCGCCAGGGCCTCGCGGTGGATGTGCCGCGAGGTGAAGATCGGCACCATGTCCGCCGCCAGCCGCTTCAGCTCTTCCGTCCGCCCCTGCTCGGCATACAGCAAGGCCAATTCCAGAGCGGTACCGCACGGGCGCGATTCGGGACAAAGAAAAAACGCCGGCTCACGGAACCGGCGCACGGCTTCGAGAGTATCCAGAGCGCCTAGCTGTGGCCGTTGGGGTCCATCTCACCCCCGGCGTCGATTGTCGAAGGAGCGGGGGGGAGGTGGAGTGTACGTCCGTCGGGGTCCATGCTGCTTCCCTCCTTCTCCCAGATCGCTGTCAGACCCGGGGCGTACCGGACGGCCAGCCACTGCCAGAGAGCATCGAGGAAGCCGGGGCTTCCCGATCTGGATTGAAGGGGCCGGGCCTGGGCGGCGCCGGCAGATAGCAGCGCCAGGGCGAGGGCGGCGGCGAGACAGCGAATTTTGCGCGGCATGGCGGATTCTCCTCTCGGATGGTCCGCTCCCTCAGCCGTCATGGCCGCGGTGGGACCACCCGGGGAAGAGTGGCACCAATCGCGAATGGCGGTCCAAGTGATCCGGACCTTGTTCAGGATCGTTCGGACCTTGGTCCGGATCTCTCCGACCTTCCGCGAAGAGGCTCCAAGGGAATAAGGCGCCCTCGAGCCCGGTCTATCCGGCAGCCGCCACCAGGATGTAGGATAATGTCCCGATCGCGGCTACGGCCCGCGGCGTAACGCCGATCAGTTGAAAGCCGATCTCGCTGCAGCGAAGCGTTGAGCGCGTCCGGCGCGAGGATCCGAAAAATCGCACGTCGCCTCGAGG
>DATIOS010000136.1:0-4915 GCA_035472915.1 Thermoanaerobaculia bacterium | reverse complement strand
GTCGACTCTGCCGCTGGCGCTGCCGTTGCTGGGGAAGACCAGCCCGGTGGTGTTGCCATGGGCGGCGTCGGCGAGGGCCTGGAAGCCCCAGTTGATGCCCAGGTCGCGGGTGAAGTTCTTCGTCGTCTCGACGATCCGGGCCTCGATCATCACCTGCGGCTCGGGCGCGTCGAGCAGGTCGATCACCGAGAGCACGGCGTCCATGTTCGACGGCAGCTCCTTGATGATCAAGGCGTTGGTGCGCCCGTCCACCACCACGCTGCCGCGCTGCGAGAGCAGTCCCGCCTGGCCGGTCTTGAGCAGCGACGCCACATCGTTGGCCTGGGCGTAGCTGAGCCGCTGGTAGACGGTGCGCAGCGGAATGGCGAGAGACTTGGCCGCCGCGAGCTGTTGCCGCTCGTTCGCCTCGTTCTTCAGCACGCTGGTGGGGGCGATACGCATGACGTTGCCGTCAAGCTCGTAGTCCAGGTTGTTGATCTTGAGGATCTGCTCCAAGGCCTGGTCCCAGGGGACGTTCTCCAGCTCCGCCGTGACCAGGCCGTTGACGCCCGGCTGCACGATGACGTTCAGACCGCTGATCTGGGCAAAGGTGCGCAGCACGTCGGTGACATCGGCATTGGTCACCTTGAGGTCGATGGGCTCGCCGACGTAGGTGTGCTCCTTGTCATTCGCGCCCTTCGGCTGCAGACCCGAGGTGGCCGGCGTCGGCTTGGCGCCGGCGACCTCGACCGGACTGGTGCCGATGCGGGGTCCGGCGGGCACCGAGCCGGCGTTGCCCGACCGCGGCTGCAACACCACTTTGCCCGGAGTGGACGACGACTGGATGACCGCGGCGGCCGGCGGAGTCTCCGCGGGGCGCTTGGCGGCGGCGGCGGAGGGCGGCGGCTGCCGCTGGGCGAGCACCAGGTCGGAGGCCTCGGGCGCCCCCGGGCTGGGCGCCGGGGCGGGAGCCGCTGGAGCGGCAGCCTTGGCCCGGACTGGAGCCGGAGCCGGCGTCGGCGTGACGGTCTTCGCGGTGTGGGCGGCAGGCTCCGGCGACGGAGCAGCAGGAGACGGAGCGGCAGCAGGAGTCGTCGAAGCCTCGGAGGCGGAGCTCTCCGTGCCGCCGCCGCCCGGGGCCGGGAAGGAGACCACCAGGGCCCCCGGCGTGCGCTCGATCACCGGCACCGTATCGTGATGGAGGTCGAAAACGACGCGGGCGACGGGCTTCGGTTGAGGCTTGAACTGGGCGACCCGGACGCGCCCGACCACGCCGCTGTTGACGGTGAGCGACGGCGGGTGGGCGCGGTTCATCACCCCTTCGAGGTCGATGACGAAGCGCCGGGGCTCGGAGAGGGCGAAGGTCGAATAGGGGAAGTCACCGTCGCCGGCGATGCGGATCACCGCCCCGCCGTCCGAGGCGAGGATCTCGACGGCGTCGAGCCGGGTCGCCGCCACTCCCTGGGGAGCGGGTGCCACCGCCGGTTTATCGGGAGTGCCGAGCAGCGCCGGAGCGGCGCTGCCTTTCGCCGTCGTAGCCGATGCGGACCCCGACGAGGGCGGCGGAGCCGTGGCGGCCGGAGGGCTCGCCGGAGCGGCGCCACTCTTTCCCGGGGTCGCCGGAGCGGGGTTCGCCGACGCTTCCTCGCCCAGGGGCTCGAAGGCTAGCTTGGCCTTCGCCTGCTCACCCACCGGCAGGAGCTGGATGCGCAGCTTGGCACCGTCGGCGGTCACCGAATGCTCCACCTCTTGCCGGGTGGCGATCACCAGGCGAGTCATGGGCCGGCTCCCCTCGTCGCTTTTCTGGATGGCCAGCGAAGAGACGAGCCCGTCGGCGGGCGAAAGATCGGCGAGGCTGGCGCGCGGCACTGCATTGGGCAGCTCCACGATCACCCGCCCCTCGGCATTGCGGAAGCTGGTCCAGACCAGGGGAGCGCTCGCCTCGAGGTCGATGAAAACCTCCGGCGCTCCTTCCCGCAGATCGAGCGTGCGGATCTCGGCCGGCGCCGACTGAGCGGCCGCCTTGGTCTCCGCCTGGGCTTGCTTCTGGCCTTGAGCCTGCTTCGGGGCCGTCTGCGCCTCGACTACCCGAGCAGGCCTGGACGCGGTGCAACCGGCTCCTACCGCGACGGCCAGCACGACGGCCGCGACGGTCCAACGCCGGTACCCGGCGGACTGTTTCATTTTGAAAACATCTCCCATGGCAACTCGCCTCCCTTACGGGCCTGGTGACACCCAACTCTCGCGCTAGGAAGGGTTCAGGCTCTTGACCACCTCACGGAACGGTTTCAGGGCGGTGGGATCCTGTACGACCTGCTTGAACACCACCTCGTTGTGGTTGATGCTCACCACGTCGCCGTCGTAGAGCTGGTCTCCCTCTTTCAACAGATAACTCTTCTTCTGATTCGCGGCCACGACCTGGGCCACGTAGCCTTTGCTGGTACGGAAAATACCCGTCAAATCGATCTCGTCGATGAGCAGGCCCGGGACGCCCTCCGGGCGCTGGCCGCGGAACTCGGGGCGGTCGGGCCCGGCGAGCAGCGACTTGAAGGGGTCGCGCCGGTTGCCCGGGTCGTAGGAGAAGCCGCTGCCCGACAGCACCTCTTCCTCGCCCTCCAGAATCTGGTCGATGCCGCCGAGGTCCGGGCCGGCGGTGGTCTCCGCCCCCGGCGTCGTCTGCGGCGAGCCCGCCGCCTTGTCGCCCGGCTTGGCCGGCGCCGGCGAGGGTTGCGCCGATTGCGCCGGGCGTTGAGCCGGGGCCGGATTCTGCGGCGGCGCGGCGTGCTGCGCCTGGGCCAGGGCCGCCCACGCGGCAGCCGCGGCGAGCAAGACGATCAAGCCGGCAGGGCGGAGGAAACGAGCCATCAGTCAGGTCCTCCGGCAGGGACGCCGCCCGTGCGGATGCGAGCCGCCGGACCCCCGGCGCTCGGTGGCTGGGTCGCCGCGCGGCCAGGCTGGCCAGCGGCCTGGACGGGAGTCGTTTCGGGCGTCGGCTCCTTGTAGACGAACGTCTTCGCCGAGAAGCTCGCGGCGATGGTGTGGGGGCTGGCCTGCTTGCCGCCGGGCAGCGAGGCGATCTCCAGGTTCTCGATGTTGATGACGCGCGAGAAGCGGCTGATGCGGTCGAAGAAGAGCGCCAGGTTGTGATACGTGGCTTCGACGTTCACGCTGATCGGCCACTCGCTGTAGAACTCCTTCTCAGTGAGCGTCCCGGGGTTGAAGCGCTTGAGGCTGAAGTCGCCCTGCTCGGCCAGCGAGCGGATGCGCCGCATGAGGTCCGGCGTGTTGCGCCGCGCCGGCAGGATGCGCAGCAGCTTGTCCAGCTCCAGCTCCAGTTGGCGGACCTCCTCGCGGAACTTCGGCAGCTCCTGGCGTGCCGCCCGTCCCTCCTGGATCTTGGTCTGCAGGCCTTTCAACAACCCCTCCTGATGGTCGATCTCATCGCGAAGCGGCTCCAGCATGCGCCACGAGCCCGCCCCGAAGAGCAGGCCGCCGATCACCAGCCCGATGCCGAGCCCGACGTACCAGGGTTTGCCTTCCAGTCCAGTCTTCAACGCCACTTAGGTCAGCCCTCCCTATCCGGACGTCGCCGGGAGCGCCGCCTTGGGCTTGGCAGAACCGGGCGCACCGGGCTTGCCGGCCTCCCCGTCCTTATCCTTGTCCTTGGCGTGCGTAGCGAATGAGTAGTGGAAATCGATCACGAATTTATAGACGTTGGTGCCCTGGGCGCCGCCGGTCTGCTGCTCCGTGCTCTTCAGGATCGGCTCGTCGAACTCCGGCACCTTGTCGAGGTTCTCGATGAAGTTGGCGACGGCGTTGGTGTTGAAGGCCCGGCCTTCGAGCTCGATGGTGTCGGCCGACATCCGCAGGCGATCGAGCCAGAGCAGCTCCGGCAGGGCGCGGGAGATGTAGTCCATCACCCGCACGGGCCCCTGCTGGTTGGCCTTGAGATCGTTGATGACGCCGATCTTGCGCTCCAGCTCGGATTTCTTCGCCTTGTAGTCCTCGACTTCCTTGATGACGCTGGCCATGGCGTCGACTTCGCGCTGGGCCGCCGCCACCTCCGCCGTCTTCTCCTCCACCGCCTTGTTCAAGAACCACCAATTGATCGCCAGCGCTCCGATGCCCAACAACAGGCCGAGCACCAGCAGCCACTGGCCGATGTCTTTCCCCTCCATCCGGCCGCCGCCCGCGGCCGTCGGCTTGGACTTGCGAACGGTCCGCTTGCCCTCGGAGAGCAGGTTGATCTTGATCATGCGCCCTAGTCCCCCACCCTGCGGATGCTCAAGCCCACGGCGACCGCCATCATGGGAGCGATCGACTGCAGCCAGGCGCCATCGAAATCGCCCTCACGGAACTGGATGCGGCGCAGCGGATTCATCAGCTCCGTCGGCACCTGGAAGCGCTCCCGCAACACCTGCTGGAGATTGGGGGTCAGGGAGCAGCCGCCGGAGAGCATCAGCTCGTCGACGGGCCCCTCCGACGAGGTCGCCGAGAAGAAGTCGAAAGTCTTGCGGATCTCCGACGCCATCTCCGACGACACGGCGTCGAGCACCGGGCGGGCGTCGGCCGGCGAGTAGCGGTCCACCGACTCGCCCTGCTTGAGCCCCTCGGACTGCGCGAAGGAGAGATTGAACTCACGCTGCAACGCCTCGGTGAACTGGTTGCCGCCGAAGGAGATGTCGCGCCAGAAGACGGTGGAGCCGCGGGCCAGGATGTTGATGTTGGTCACCCCGGCGCCCATGTTGATCAAGGCCACGACCTTGCGCGGGTCGAGCTCGTAGTTCACCTCGTAGGCGTTCTGCACCGCGAAGGCGTCGACGTCCACCAGCGTCGACTGCTTGCCCGTCTGGTTGATGACGGAGACGTAGTCGTTGATCTTGTCCTTCTTGACCGCGACGAGCAGGACCTCCATGTTGTCCCGCCCGGTCTCGCC
>DATIOS010000135.1:0-7390 GCA_035472915.1 Thermoanaerobaculia bacterium | reverse complement strand
GTGTCCGACCCATCGATGCGCAGCATGACCGGTTACGGGGAAGCGTCGGGAGAGAACGCTCGGCATGGCGTGACGGTGAGCGTGCGGGCGGTGAACCACCGGTTTCTCGATCTTCAGCTGCGATTGGGCGAGGATTTGCGGGGGAGCGAGGCGGCGCTGCGCGATCTCATCGCACGGGAGGTGGTTCGGGGCCGTCTGGATGTGCGGGTGGAGGTGCGCTAGGTGGCGGAGCGCAAGGCGTCCGTCGAGGTCCACATGGGCGTGATCCGCGAAGCCCACAAGGCTATTCACCAACTCGTCGAGGCGGGGCTGGTGGAGCGCGGGCTCGCGGCTGGTGATCTCCTGCGCCTTCCCGAAGCTTTCCGAGTGGAGCTGGAGAGGGAGGAGTGGGATGACGAGGACGGCGAGCTGATCCTGAGCGTTGCCCGCGACGCCTTGGCCCAGCTGGTGGCCAGCCGCGAAACGGAAGGCCGCAGCCTTGTCCATGCCATGGAGGAGAAGCTGAATGGCATCCAGGAGGCCGTGGACCGGCTCGACGCCCTGCGCGCCTCGGTGCGCGAGGAGGTGGCAGCGGCCCTGCGGCGAAGGGTTGCCGAGCTCTTGGGTGGGCAACCCCTGGACGAAGCGCGCCTGGCCCAGGAGATCGCCCTGCTGGTGGACCGCAGCGACGTCAGCGAGGAGATCGACCGGCTGCGCTCCCACCTGGAGCATTTTCGCGGCGTCACTCATGAGACTGCCGCGGCCGGCAAACGCCTCGACTTCCTCACCCAGGAGATCTTCCGCGAGCTCAACACTCTCGGCGCCAAGTGCCGCAACGCCGAGATGACCCGCGCCGTGCTCGACGCCAAGGTCCTCTGCGAACAGATCCGCGAGCAGGTGCAGAACGTCGAGTAGTGGTACGATGCGGCGAGCGCAGCGCCCTCCTTTCCACAACTTTTGAAGGAATCGATGCATCCCGGCGAGCTGTTCATTCTCTCCGCACCCTCAGGCGCGGGGAAGACGACCCTCATTCAAAATCTCATGACGGGAGGCCTCAACGGCTTCGGCGGTCTGGCTTTTTCGGTGAGCTACACAACCCGCCAGCCCCGCGACGGTGAGAAGGACGGCAGGGACTACCACTTCGTCGACCAGGCCACTTTCCAGTCGATGATCGCCGCGGGCGCCTTTCTCGAGTGGGCGCAGGTGCACGACAACTACTACGGCACCGCGCGCAACGAGGTCTTTCCCCGGCTGGAGGAGGGTGTCGACGTAGTGCTCGACATCGACGTCCAGGGCGCCGAGCAGGTCCTCGCCGGACATCCCGAGGCGCACGGCATCTTCGTCATGCCTCCCAGTTATGAGGATCTGGAGACCCGGCTGAGGCATCGCGGCAAGGACGACGACGGCACCATCGCCCGGCGCCTGGCCGCATCTCTCAGGGAGACGAAGCGTTACGATCGGTATCATTATGTTATCATTAATGACGATGCCCGCCAGGCGAGCGAGGTGCTGGTGGCAATTATCCTCGCGAGGCGCCACCGGCGAGAGCGCATGCAGACCCGGGTGCAAGAGATTCTGCGGGATTTTCAGGACCGCGGTTCCCCTCCGTACTAGATGAAATCGACCGGTAATCCGAGTGCTCCCGGAGAGCCGTCAAGGAGAGACTTTCGATGGAAGAGAAGCCGAAGCCAACGATGGACAGCAAGTTCCGTCGGGTGCTCGTCGCCGCCAGCCGGGCCGAGCAACTGATGCGTGGCGCCCGCCCCAAGGTCGAGGCTGGCAAGCGCAAGCCTACCCGGATCGCGTTGGAGGAGCTCGACAACAAGCTCGTCGACTGGGGCTATGGTCCGCCGCCGCTGCCGGAGCCGGAGGAGGCGCCGGCCGCTGACGAGACTCCAGCCTCGGAAGTCCACTAGGATCCTGTTTCCCGCTAGCCACAGGGCGTGTTCCATGAGCCGACCCTTGAGAGTCCTGCTCGGCGTCAGCGGCGGCATCGCCGCTTACAAATCCGCCGAGCTGGTACGCCGCTTCCGGGCACGGGGGCACGAAGTGCATTGCGCCCTCACCCGCGGCGCCATCGCTTTCGTGGCTCCCCTCACCTTGGAGGTGCTTTCGGGCCGGCCGGTCTATCAGGAGGAGTATCTGGCTGCCGGTAGTCCCGGGGCCAACGGCGAGGAGGCGCACATCACGGCCGCCGCCTGGGCGGAGGTGCTGTGTGTGGCCCCGGCCACCGCGCATTTGCTGGCGCGGCTGGCGCTGGGTCTCGCGGATGACTTCCTCACCACCACCGCTCTCGCCTTCACCGGCCCAATGGTCGTGGCGCCCGCCATGCACTCCTCCATGTGGGAAAAGGCCACGACACAGCAGCACGCCGCAGCTTTGACAGGGCGCGGCGTGTGGCTCGCCGGCCCGATCGAGGGTCCCCTCGCCTCGGGGGAGGTAGGGATGGGCCGGATGACTGAGCCGGAGGCGATCGTCGAAGCGGTGGAGGCCGCCGCCGGCCTGGGACCGCTCGCCGGGCGTACGGTGCTGGTCACCGCCGGCCCTACGCACGAACCTATCGATCCCGTCCGCTTTCTGGGCAACCGGTCGAGCGGCAAGATGGGTTTCGCCCTCGCCGCCGAGGCAGCCCGCCGGGGCGCTCGGGTGGTGTTGGTCGCCGGCCCGGTGGCGCTCGCTTCGCCCTCCGGCGTGAAACGGGTCGACGTCGTCACCGCCCGTGAGATGGAACAGTCGGTCCTGGAGCACGCTCCGGCCGCGGACCTCATCGTCATGGCCGCGGCGGTGGCCGACTTCCGGCCGCGGCGGGTGGCGTCCGGCAAGATCAAGAAAGAGGAGGGCCTCTCGGCGATTGAGCTGGAGGAGAATCCGGACATCCTCGCCGGGCTGCGAGCTGTGGCGCCGCGGGCGGTACTGGTGGGCTTCGCCGCCGAAACCGAGAATCTTGACCGCCATGCCCGCGCCAAGCTGGCGCGCAAGGGCGCCGATTTCCTGGTGGCCAACGACGTCTCCCGCCGCGACATCGCGTTCGAGAGCGGGGACAACGAGGTCACCGTTTTCCGCCGCCAGGGCGAGCCGGTTTTCCTGTCGCGCCGGCCCAAATCCGAGCTGGCGGCCTCGCTCTTCGATCTCTTCACAGCTAGACTCTCGGCAACGTGAGGCCACCTCTGCAACCCGCGCTCGCCGGTCTCCTCGCCTACCTGGGTGAGATCGGCTATGGCGATCTCTACGTCGCTTCAGTCGCCGCTTCCGCGGCGAGGAACCAGGCTTCGACGGTCCAGGCCTCTGCGGAGGCACGCCTGCCGGTAAGTAGAGCCAGCTCGGCCGCTCCCCTCAGCGGCGAGGCCGCCGAGCGCGCTTCTGAGCTGGCGGCCCTGGCGGCGGCGGCGGCTGGCTGCACCCGGTGCCGGCTGAGCGAGGGGCGGACGAAGGTCGTGTTCGGCACCGGCAACCCTGCCGCCGAGCTGATGTTCGTGGGCGAAGGTCCGGGGGCCGAGGAGGACCGGCAGGGGCTGCCCTTCGTGGGCGCCGCCGGCGAGTTGTTGAATCGCATCATCAAGGCCATTGAAATGACCCGTGACGAGGTCTACATCGCCAACGTCGTCAAATGCCGCCCGCCGGGGAACCGCGATCCCCAGCCGGACGAAGTGGCTGCCTGCTGGGGCTACCTGGATAAACAGATTGCCCTCGTCCGTCCCCGGGTTCTCGTCGCCCTCGGCCGGGTAGCCGCCCAGACCCTCCTGGGCAACGCCTCTCCCATCGGCCGCATGCGCGGGCAGTGGTTCAAGGTCCAGGGCATCCCCACCATGGTCACCTACCACCCCGCGGCCCTGCTGCGAAATCCCGCCCTCAAACGCCCCACCTGGGAAGACATGCAGCAGGTTCGCGACTTCCTGCGCTCCGGCTGAAGCCGGGCTCCGCGCCACCAGGCGAACATACATAGGTGGCTATAAGCTGGACGGCTTCTGAGAAGGATGTTAGTTTGGGATTACAACATTTTTTCTCCTTTGGCCTGAATGCTCAGCCCGGCCCCCATCGAGAACGCCGACTCCTTCGAGGACTTCCTGAAGGCGGTTGAACCCAAGCTGAAGCGGCTTCTCGCCTACCACCGCATCCCCAGCGAGGACGCCGAGGACATTCTCCAGCAGTCTCTCCTTGCCCTGCTCTATCAATGGGAGCGGGTCCAGGTTCCCGAGAGATGGCTTTTCGGCACGGTGAGGCGCCACTGCCTAATGTACTGGCGGGCGACCCGGCGAAAGATCTACTCGGCGGTGGATGCGACGATCCTGGAGTGGCTCTCGGAGCCCGTCGCGACGCCGCAGGAGCGGCGAGACCTTCTCTGCGACCTGGAGAATCTCATCGACCGGTTGCCCCCCAGGTGCCGGCAGGTGCTCCGCCTCCGTTACCGGCTGGGGTACGATCTGCCGGAGGTCGCGAATCTGCTCGGCTACCAGCCATCGAGCATTGGCAAGGTCACCAATCGTTGCCTCGCCGCTCTGGCCCGGGAGCTGATGGCGGCCGACGACGGACCGCCGAGAGCCGTGACCCCTGACGCATGAGCTCAGAGCCGTACCACCTTTTTCCCCAGGTAGAGCGGTTGCTGCGCGGGATCGAGGCCCGCGATTCGCCGCTCGTCCAGCTCTGGGGCTGGCCGGGCAGCGGCGCTACGGCCGTGCTCGAGGCGCTGCTCGCCCGTCAAGGCCGGAGAGCGTTGGGGCTTTCCCTGGCTGCCTTGGAAACCGGGGCCGATGACGCCTCGCTGCGGGCGACCCTGGAAGAGGCCCACGTCGAAGGGGTCCGCTGGCTCGTGACCTCAGGTGAGCCGCCGGCCGAGCGGCTGGCCCTGGCCGAACGTTGGCTCATCCCCGGGCAGCACCTGGTTTTTGCCGGCGGCAAGCGATGGCCGTCGGCGATTCCCCTCGACGTGGTGCCACCTCAGGAATTGCTCCTCGATCCGGCGGAAGTCCTTTCCCTCTGCCTTCTCGTCACCGGCGGCCAGCCGTCTCTGGAGGCCGCTCGCGCGCTGTGGGAAGCCACGGACGGGTGGTACCGGCCGATGCGGCTCGCCTTCGAGTCCGCTGGAGCCTCGGGGCTCGAGGGTGCCGGCCCGGACGCCCTGCTGGACCTGCCGGCGGTCCGCCTCTTCCTCCGTCAACAGGTGCTGGACGTTCTGCCGCGGGAAGAGAGCGACCTCCTGCTCGACGCTCCGGAGGAGCGGCCGGAAACGGGTGGCAGTGGGGAGAACGCTTGGCGGGTGATCGATTCTCTTGGGTATTGGGTGGAAGGTCCCAGGCGCGACCGGCTGCCGCGTCTCCTGGCCGCGCTGCTGGATCGCGAGCGCCGTCGTCGCCGGCCCAGGTCCACCCGCCCGGCAATCCCACCATCTCCCGAAGAGAGCCGGGGGGGCGGATCGCCCGGCCGCCCAGCCTACGTTCTGGGCCTGCTGGGCAGCCCACTGGCCCGGCAGCGGGACGACGAGGGCGAACGCGATCTCGACTGCCGGCTCCGGCGATCCTTCCAGGTTCTGGCCTACCTCGCCTCCTCTCCCGGTCTCCAGGCCGGACGCGAGGAGCTGATCGAGGCCATTTGGCCCATCGAGGGGGAGCGCACCATCGAGCGCAACTTCCATCCCACCCTCAGCCATCTCCGGCGGGCCCTGGAAGCTGGCCGTAAGAGGAAGGACCTCCCCACCCCGCTGCTGTTTCGCGGCGGCTTCTATCGGCTCAGCCCGGAGGTCACCTGGCAGGTTGACGTCCTCGACTTCAGCCGCCTGGTGGAGGAGGCGAAGGAGCAGGAGAGCCGGAACGAGCTCGAAGCCTCGGTCGACTCCCGGCAGCGGGCCTGGAAGCTCTATCGGGGCCCGTTCCTCCAAGGCTATTACGAGGGCTGGGTCGCCGCCCGGCGGGAGTCCTTCCAGCGCCTCTATCTGGAGCTGCTGCGTGACCTGGGCGACCTGTACGTCCGGCTGCAGAAGCCGGGCGAAGCCCTGGACGCCTATCGCACCGTCCTGGTGGAGGATCCGCTTGTCGAGCGCGTCCACCTCGCCGTCATGCGGCTCTACGCCCAGCAGGGCCGCCGCGACCTGGTACGCCGCCAATACGACAAGCTCTGCGGCATCCTGCTCGACGAGTTGGGCGTGCCGCCGGCGATGGAGACCACGCAGGGCTATCATCAGTTGATGGAATAGGTCCTGTCTGGTAGCTTCTCGCGGCCAGGAGCCTGCCGTTTTACGTTTTCCCGATCCCTGGAACCTCTTTCCGTTCACCTTCCCAAGACCGCCGGCATGAGAATTCGAGCCTTGCGAGATGCCTGCACCGGCGGCTTCGTCTACGGGGCGTTGCTTTACGGTGCCACGCTGTCGCTACTCCACGTCGTCCACAACCAGGTCGGATCGACCCGCGACGCGCTGCTCATCCTGCTCTTCTTCGGTCTGCTGTATGGCCTTTGGAGCGCCGCATTTTTCGTCGCGGCCACCCTGGCGGTCTGGCCATTCTCGCGGCCGGAGAGCTTCGAACGGCGGGGGCTCGGAGCCGGACTCTTCGTCTACAACCTCTTTTTCTGGGAAGTAGCGCTGCTTTACGGGTTGACCTACGACGAGTCACCGTTCCATCCGACGGGCGCCTGGGGCATGGCGGCGGTGCTGGCCCTGCTGGCCGTGGCGATCGCTGCCGGGGTTTCGGCGGCCTCGTGGGGTTTGTTCCGTCTGCTGATGGCCCTCAACCGGCGGAGCTGGCTGGGCCGCACCGCGGCCACCCTGGCCTTGCTGGCCGTGGCAGCTCATGCCGCGGCTCCGCTCTACGAGGGATCGGCTCGCCCTAGGCCCGTGGCTCCCCCGAAGATTTCTGTCGCGGACACGGGCCTCAAGGTCGTGCTCGTGGGGCTGGACGGCGCCGACTGGCGAGTCATTCAGCCGATGATGGAGGCGGGGAAGCTACCCGCCTTCGCCGGCATGGTGCGAGACGGCTCGACCGCCGATCTCGCCACCATTCACCACTCCAACTCAGCCGTGATCTGGGCCTCGATCTACACCGGCGACGCTCCGAATCGGCACGGCGTGCTGGACTTCTATCGCATCCGATTCCCGGGCCTCGCCTCGGCTGGAATCTTCCCGCTCCACCGCATCTTCTTCAAGGAGCTGGCCGATCTGGTTTCGCCCCTGGGATGGACCAGGGAGGTGCCCGTCGATCGCTTCTCCCTGAAGTCTTCGCCTCCTCTCTGGGAGATCGCGGACCGGGCGGGGATCTCGATCGGCGTGACGGACGCCTACTTCTACTCGTTTCCGGCGTTGCGGCCGTCGCGGCCGGAAAGCTGGTTCTTTTCCTACGGTTTCGACGAATACTCCACCCACCCTTCGCAATATCTGGAGCTTTTCGCCCAACCGAGCCGCCCCGCCGGCCGCGTCGGGGCCGTC